>CALVAU010000001.1 GCA_944325615.1 Candidatus Gastranaerophilales bacterium
TAAGGCTTTTGGATAATGAAATTGCCTCATTATTCGTTCCTGCCGAAAAAAATCAAAATTCCATTATGAAAATCAAACACCTTCCTAACAGAGAATTTTACCTAAATCAAGTAGATGCCCCAAGAGAATTTGCACTAAAAGTTGTAGAAACTATCTGCGGCGGCGGTTTCTATCACGAAGAAGGTGCTAGAAAAAGCTTTAATATTTAAAACGACTTCTGCTTAATTAACTATTCCATAGTGATTTTAGAAGACATTTCAGCAACGATTCTTGCTATGTCAGATCCGCCTATTGCAACTTCCAAAATCAAAGGACTTTGAATAAAAACGGTCTCAGAATACTCCATTGTATCGACATTTATAACATCAAATTCAACAAAATCGTCCCCGGCATAGACAAGTTTTCCATACTCTCCGCCCATAGCCCAACGGATAAACATATATTGTTGTTCAAATTCTTTCAATTTCTCTATCAATCTCATAAATAAATCCTTAAATACTATTAATAACCTTCCCCGAAAAGTATGGTCTATAACATATATTTTAGTTATTTTTTTCATAAAGTCAAGTTAAACTTAAGGAACCTGCTTAAAAATAAGACCGGATAACAATCTTTGTATCCGATCTTATTTAATTATTTTTACAATATTATTAATTATAAAAATTCTTATTGTCTGACTCTTCAACTATCCTATACCAGATTATTCTTTAATTGGATTATTTTCTTTAGTCATTACTGGTATATCGCCAGACGGTTTTTCTATGCCTTGGGTTAAGCGTCCGATAATCATATTTCTGAATTCATCAATATTCATTGATACATCTGCACCAGCATATTGTTTGAATTCTTTGTATTTATCATTAATAAATTCAGCAACATTACTATATTTTGTAGGAAGCTGATTACCATTTTTTACGTAATCATTAACAATATTATCAGTGTATTCTTGTGCTGAAACTTTTAAATCACCATCTGTGTCCATTTTTTTAAATTGTTCAACAGCATCTTTATCACTGTCTATACCTTTAGTTTCTTCAGATTTAGAGGAAATATCATTTATTGCTCCGTTTACTCCACCTTCTATTGCAGCATTTGCTATATCTGAATAATCTGAGTTATTGTTATTTGAAACAGTACCACTTGCGGTACCAGCTAACTTAACATCACCTTGATAAGGAACTGTTTGGTCAACTGTTCCTTCTAATATTCCATTAGTGTAACTTGGCACCTGTACAGTAAATGAACTTTCTCCATTAAATGAACCCTCCAAATAACCTTTACCTCCATAAGCTATAATATCTTTAGCAGCCACAAAAATAGTATTTGGTTTTTGACCTTGCGCCTTATCATTTACTTCCTTTTTCGATGATGAATTATTTGAATACGCACCAATCACTTTTGGATCAATTCCATCAACCATAGAGTTATACTCCTTTCTCTAAATTTATTACTTCACTCGCATTTTATTGAATTAAACATATTATTATTAAGTATTTTTATTCCATAAAATTGCATTTTTGAAGCAATCCCACATGGAATAAATTCCGAAAACTTTTATTTATAAGGTATTCATAGCATTTACAAAACTTTATAAAGCTCAAACAAATATTATTCAATAAAAAAAAGTCACACATTACTTGTGCGACTTTGAACAATAATCTTGGGAGGAGATTTGGGGATAGTTGTACATGCATGATAAGCCAAGCATGTTATTTTTGTTACATTAGTCACAAAAAATTTAATAAAAATTTACAATTAATTGATTTTATATTACAATTGTTGCAGGAGAAAACGATTATGAAAATTTTGGTAATAAACGGCGTAAATATGAATATGCTTGGAATTCGAGAACCGGAAAAGTATGGTAGCATGACACTAAAAGACTTAGAAAAAGAATTATATGCATATTCTTTTGAATTGGGTATTGACATAGAAACTTACCAAAGTAATCACGAAGGTGAAATCGTTGAGAAAATTCAACAAGCATTTAATAATACTGATGGTATCGTTCTAAATGCTGCAGCATACACTCACACAAGCGTTGCAATAAGAGATGCAATTAGTGCCGTAAATATTCCGACGATTGAAGTTCATATGACAAACATCCACGCAAGAGAAGACTTCAGACAGAAATCTCTAATTGCGCCAGTATGCAAAGGCCAAATATCAGGATTCGGGATTGACAGCTATAAACTTGCACTAAAAGCACTTTGCAACTTGCTTAATAACAAATAATTATTTTTGAAATTCTTTTACGAAACCATCCATCAATTTTGCTGCATTTTCGTATCCGACTTGGGATTCTGCAACATCAAAGAATTTGTTAGCTTTTTCAACAAATTCAGGGTTTTCCATTAAAAATTTTATATCTTTATCAATAGGATTACCTTGGAACACCAAAGAGCGGCCTGTAACAGCAGAAGGCATTTGAGACAAATCCTGCATTTCATTTTGTTGAGAAGCCTCTGGCTGAGTTACTTCCTGTTGTGGAGCTGAGTTTTCTTTTTGCTGGTCGTATTTTTGGACTCCAGCAAAACTCAAATTATTCGGGTTATTATTGATTTCTCTCATAGTTCCCATCCTTTACTTTCGGGGTCATACTTTCTCGCACAAGTTTAATTCATGTTTATTATAATTATTATATACGATTTATATAATTTTGCAAATCTCACTCGCGCTTTTTAGCTTTAAAACACAAAAAAGTTTTTTTTTGCTAGTTCATTTAAAAAAAATTACAAAAATTAATATTTAAGAAAAAAACAGCAAATTTTTATGTTATCATTTATTATATAAATAAAGTAGGTTTTAAATAGAATGAATTTTATAAATCTGTTTTCAGGCTTGAATTTAAAAGAAATAATACAACGACTTCCTGATGCTGTTCTTTTGATAAACGAGGAAGGACGTGTTTTATGGTCAAACAGAGAAGCTGAATTTTTATTTGATATAGATACAACAGACGAAATTGATTATTATTTTGATGACCTTGTCAATAAAGGAACTGAATTGGCAAGTCAGTCTGCTTTAAAAAGGACACCGGTTATAGCAGGTGCGCTCAGAGAAGGGAATAAAGAATTCTTTATCGAAATGAATGCATCTCAATATGAAGATCAATATATAATTACCATTAGAGATGTCACAGCAATGACAAAAGTTCTTGCAAATGCCGAAAAAACAGGCAAATTGAATAAAGATAAGAACATAATGCTTACAAGATTATCTCATGATTTCAAATCCCCATTGCAATCAATAATAGGTTTTTCTAACGCACTTTTAGACGGGCTCGGGGGACAAATCAGCGAAAAGCAAGATAAATACGTAAGAATTATCAAAAAAAATGCATCTGAATTACTTTATTTTATAGACAAATTTTTTGAATTTTCAAAAGCTGAATCAAGCCTTGTGAAATTTGAAATAAAAACTTTTGATATTGTAAATGCCGTTCAAGAAATTATAAAATCAAACGAGTCTGCATTAGAAAATAAAAAAGTTGAGCTGACACTTGATTATTCTGATTTGGCAAGTAAACCGGTAACAACAGATGAAAGTGTTGTAAAAACTGCATTACAAAACATTCTTGAAGTATCTAACAAATTAACCGAAATCGGTACTATCGAAATAAAGCTTTCCAATCCTGAATTGGAATTAGTTGCAAAAAGAGGTGTAAAAATAATAAATAACGCAGAAAACACCTCATATATCTTAATTTCCATTAAAGATACCGGAATGGGGATAAAAGATAATGAATTAATTGAACTTTTTGAGCCTTATTCTCAGCTCGAAAAACAAAACAAGAAAAACTTTCTAAGATCCATAAGCTTATATACCGCAAAAACCCTCATTGACAGGCTTAACGGAACAATTTGGGTTGAATCGGAAATAATGAAGGGAACAACATTTAATATTATATTACCTATTGAAAAAGGAATTATTTTAGAAGATGAGTAGCGTAACACTTAAAAATGTCTGTAAAAAATACGACAGCAAAGTCGTAATAGATAATATTGACTTGGAAATAAAAGATAAAGAATTTGTAGTATTAGTAGGGGCTTCCGGTTGCGGGAAATCTACTATTTTGAGAATGATCGCAGGACTTGAAGAAATTTCAAGCGGGGATATTTTAATCGGCGACAAAAAAGTTAATGATATTCCACCGAAAGACCGCGATATTGCTTTTGTTTTTCAAAGTTACGCCCTATATCCTCATATGACGGTTCGTGAAAATATCGCGTTCGGACTAAAAATGAGAAAGGTTGACAAGGCAACAATTGAGAAAAAAGTGCAAGAAGCTGCAGAAATTCTAAATTTAACAGAATATCTTGACAGGAAACCAAAACAGCTTTCAGGCGGGCAAAGACAAAGAGTTGCACTGGGCAGAGCAATCGTCAGAAATCCGAAAGTATTTTTAATGGATGAGCCGCTCTCAAATTTGGATGCAAAACTACGCGTACAAATGCGTGCAGAAATTAAAAAGCTACACGAAAAATTACAAACAACTTTCATTTACGTAACCCACGACCAGACAGAGGCATTGACTATGGGAGATAGAATAGTTGTTTTGGACAAAGGAAAAATTCAGCAAGTAGCAGCACCTGAGGAAATTTATTCTAACCCTGCAAATACATTTGTTGCGGGATTTGTCGGCTCTCCGCAGATGAATTTTATCAACGCAAAAATAGAAAACGGTTCAATAAAATTTGCAGATGTAAGTTTCAAAGCTGATAACCTTCCTGATTGTGAAAATATAATATTAGGAATTCGACCTGAAAAAATGGTCGCAAACGGTGATATAAAATTTAGAGCAAAAACTGATATCTATGAACTTTTAGGAAGTGAAAAAATTGTATATTTCAATATTGGGGATGCAAAATGCAGCGCTAAATTACCGCCCGAATTTGAAATCAAAGAATACATAGATTTAAGTGTCAAAAAAGAAGATATATACTTTTTTAATTCAACAACAGGCAATAGAATTTAGCAATAAATATCAACTTATAAAGACTAATAACTACTGGTTTTTACCAGAATCTTTTTCATTACAATTTTCTACCCAAATAACAGTCATATTAATGGGTTTGACGAAAGGATTTGACATTGAAAACTTTTTTGCACTTTCTTTAGTCAATCTGTCGTAATACGAAATTTTCTCAGATAATTTTTTTGTATAGTTAAGCAAATTCATATAATCATTCCCACTATTACATACTTGTATTATGCATTTTTTAATCACCCATATAATCCCTAAAAAGTACAATTTTTAGCTTACAATCTAATTAATTCGGCTAATCCTCCAAAGCAATTGCATAACTCAAAATAAATTATTACCATTTTTAAGAGAAAAGGAGGTAACATGAATTCAGAAAAACTCAAAGGAACAAAAACAGAACAGGCCTTAATCAATGCATTTGCAGGTGAATCTCAAGCAAGAAACAGATATACTTATTTTGCAAAAAAAGCAAAAGAGGAGGGCTATGAACAAATTTCAGAAATATTTTTAATGACCGCAGAAAACGAAAAAGAACACGCAAAATTATTTTACAAACACTTATGCAACACGACTGGTAACGTAACAGGTGCTTACACTTATGATATGGGCACCACTGAAGAAAATCTTGCAAGTGCTATTTCAGGAGAACATGAAGAATGGACAAAGTTATATGTCGAAGCTGAAGAAATCGCAAGAGCAGAAGGGTTTGATGAAGTCGCTGACACTTTTAAATATGTAAGGGTATGCGAAAAACATCATGAAAACCGTTATAAAAAACTACTCGAAAATATAAAAAACGACACCGTATTTAAAAAAGATTCTGAAACTGAGTGGATGTGCAGAAAATGCGCTTACATTTACAAAGGCACAAGAGCACCGGAAAAATGCCCCAACTGCCACCATCCGAGAGCATATTTTGAAGTTTTGTGCGAAAAATATTAATTGTAAAAAAATGGTAAAAACGGCATGTTTGTCATATAATACATAACAGGGATATGGGAATAAAATCAAAAATTTTCATAAGTTTTTTAACTGTTTTCGTATTATACGGGGGGTATTATTATGGCATTCCTGCCGTTTTGAACCGTTCTGAAAATGTTGATTTTTTAAAAGATTACATAAAAAAAGAATACGGATTTAATACTGAAATCTCAAACCCTAAAATCAAAATGGGATATCTGCCCGCGATTTGGATTAATGCTGACGGATTTGATATTCTAAATGACGACAATACTTCTGCTCTTAGCCTCAAAGAAATAAAAACCCGAATAAAATTATTACCGCTTATATTCAACAAAGCTGAAATAAGCTATTTTAAAGCAGATAATTTAAATATAAATT
>CALVAU010000002.1 GCA_944325615.1 Candidatus Gastranaerophilales bacterium
GGCATGAAGATATGTCTGTAATCCTTGCAAAGCCACTGATAGAAAGAGCTTTGATGCATGTTTTGCCAGATGATTTGCACAGACGTGTTGTAATAAAATCTCTTGCAATTGAGGCGATTATAGGACATATGTCTTCAAAGAAAATTCATTCAATAGAAGCAGGGATAATACTAATCGCTGATGGATGTGATATGACAAAAGGCAGAGCAAGAATTCCTATGTCAATAAACAAAACACCAAGAGTTGGCGATATTCATAAGTATTCTGCAAATGCAATAAATCGTATTGGAATTCATCACGGAGAAAGAAAGCCTATAAAAATTGATGTTGAAATGTCCGGAGATGTCGGATTTTTCCAGATAGAAGAAGTATTATTGACCAAAATTGATTCAAGTCCTGCAAAACAGTACGTCGAATTATACGCAGGTGTAGAAGGTCAAGAGCGTAAATGCTACTTGTAATCAAATAATGTCAGCTGTTTGAAACTTGATTATTTTCTTTAATTCATCAAGACTCACTTCAACCTGATATCCGATTTTTCCTGCGCTGAAAATTATTGTCTCAAAATTTTCAGCGGTCTTGTCAATAGTTGTCTCAAAAAACTTTTTCATACCAATTGGTGAACATCCGCCGTGGATGTAGCCTGTAAGGGTCAAAAGTTCTTTTGATTTAATCATTTCAATGGATTTTTCGTTCACTGCGTGTGCTGCTTTTTTCAAATCCAGTTCTTCTGCGACAGGGACTAAAAATACGTAATATTTTTTTGACTTAGAAATAGTGACAAGAGTTTTGAAGACTTGTTTTGGATTTTGATTTAAAACTTGTGCCACTTCAATCCCGCTTATCGCATCGGTATCTGCATAGGTATAGTGTTTATAATTGATTTTATGCTTATCGAGCATACGCATTACATTTGTTTTAAAATCCATTATTTTACCTGCCTTTTTATCCATTCCATAATAATTTCAACAAGATATTCCTGCTGTTTTTCATTGAGCTCAACTCCTTTAGGGAATTTATGCCATTTATTTACACAGCCTCTGCAGCAGGTAGCTGTTGCATGTTGTGCCGTAAATACTGGATGCCCTTTCGTGGGTGTTTGCTTCCCGTCATTTTTAATTTCTGCAGGGGCAATTCTTTTTTTTATAAAATCTCTTGCATGGGATTTAATTACCTCAAATCCTTTTTCTTCGAGGTATTTTTTATCTTTTTCTTTCAGCTTAAATCTGCTTCTGAAGTCAGACTTTGCAAGTTTTTCAAAAATATCATCGTACATACTAATAAATTAGCACAAAATTTAAAAAGTGTTCTTATTATTTGTAGAGTTTTACAAGAATTGAACGATATGATAGAATACATTTATTATGGGAGAATTCTAGATGAAAAAGGTTGGAGTTATTGAGGGTAAAGAAATATTTTCTTTTCTTCTAAAAAATTCAAAAATAGAAGTCGAATTGACAAATTACGGAGCATCGGTGCTTTCAGTAAAAGTTCCTGATAAATCAGGTCAAATGCGAGATGTTGTATTGGGGTATAAAAATATTGAGGATTATATAAAGTCAGACAAATTTCTCGGTGCAACTGTCGGTCGTTCAGCAAATCGCATTCAAGATGGAATTGCGAAAATCGATGATAAAATAATTCAGTTGTCGCAAAATGACGGTAAAAATCATATTCATGGCGGTTTTTCAGGTCTAAATAAAAAGGTTTGGAATTTTGAAAAGATAGAGGATGGAGTTAAATTTTCTTACTTAAGCCCAGATGGAGCTGACGGATATCCGGGAAATTTGCAAATAGAAGTGTCATATAGAATTGAAAATTCTGCTTTGAAAATCAATTATCGAGCAAAATCTGATAAGGATACAATTTTTAATCCGACAAATCATACTTATTTCAACTTAGATGGTGAGGGTGATATTTATGATCAATATATTCAGATAAATTCTGATTTTTATACAGAAAATGATGAAAACTCACTTCCCAACGGCAAGGTTTGTTCGGTAGAAAATACTCCGATGGATTTTAGAAAGTTTAAAAAAATTGGAGATGATATCGAAAGCGATTTTGAACAAATTAAATTTGGCAAAGGTTTTGATAATAATTGGGTGGTGAAAGATTATGACGGGAAAATCAAGTCTGTTGCAAAAGCTTATTCTCCAAAGACCGGAATAAATCTTGAAGTTTTGACTGATTTACCGGGGGTGCAATTTTATAGCGGCAATTATTTGGATAGAGAATTTGAGAGCGGAAATAGTATAAAAATAGATAAAAGATGTGGTTTTTGTCTTGAATGTCAATATTTCCCGAATGCTTTCAGGCATGAAAACTTTCTCAAACCTATTTTGAGATCAGATGATGAATTTAACAAAACTATAATTTATAAATTCAACTAGCAAAAAAAATATATCATATGATTTATATTTTTTGCGGAGGCGATATGCAAATAAATTTTACAGGAATAAAAAATATAGGTTACGAAAATTCATCAATAAATTATGTGGATAAAAAATTTTCTCCCGATGCAAAAGCAATTTTAGGTGTTGGAGATTCTACAATAAAAACGGAATGTCATTGGTTGAATATTCAACTGACAGATGATTATAACGGCAAGCATTTAAGCGGTTATAAAAAAGCAATGCAGGATTCAGGACTGTCAACCAAGGACTATAGAAACCCTATCAACGGTAATTTCTTAAATTTTCTTGTATCAGAAGAGGTATATGACGATTTAGGTGTTGTAGTAGCTGAAGATGAATTTTATATAAATGACCAAAAAGTATATTTAACAGATGAAACACTTCCAATTTTTTCATATATATCGAAATTAGTTCGGGAAATAAGTAAAAAACCCGAAAAAGATTTTATTGTAAATCGAGATTATTTGACAAGTGAAGATGCAAGCAAAGGTATTGTAATAGGTAATGACTTGCAAAAACACTATGCTGGTGACTATGACAATGAAATTAAAAGAATTCATAATCCTAGAAAAATTAAAGTAGGTGCTGAAATTATGGATAAAATAGTAATGAATGAAGTTGGCAGCTATTTTAATGTGAATATATAATAATAAAAAGTAACAATAAATAAACAATGAGGCACCGATTTAAAAATCGGTGCCTCAAAAGTTTCAGCTATTCTTTTGTAAGATTAAAAACCTCCTTTTTTATACTCCAATATCACGAAGTTTCTTGCCATCCATAAGGTTCTTTTCGATATTTTCAAGCGAGATGCCTTTAGTTTCAGGGATTAACAGTATAGTAAGAACGACGAACAAGACGTTCAAACAAGTGTAAATCCAGAAAGTGGCAGCGATACCGAAAGTATTGATTAATGTAAGGAAAGTAGCTCCGATAATCATATTAACAATCCAGTTGGTAGTAGTAGAACAAGCTACACCAAAGTCACGGCTCTTAAGCGGTTGAATTTCGGAACATAAAATCCATACGACAGGACCTGCACTCATAGCAAAACTTGCGATAGTAAATAACGTCATTAAAATGGCGAAAATCGAAATCCAAAGAGCGCTGAATCCTGCATTAATCATGAATAGGCAAACACCGAGCAAGAACGTTCCAAGCGCAATCCCTGCAAAACCGATTTTCAAAACAGGTTTTCTTCCCTGTTTATCTACTGTTTTCATTGCAATCAGGGTAGCCAGAACATTTGTTGCACCGCAGATAACTGTTGCAATCATCTGCTGTTCGGTATTAGCAAAGCCGGCATGTTTGAATATCTGCGGAGCATAATATAAAATTACGTTCATCCCCGTAAATTGCTGCATTGCCTGCAATAGCATTCCGAGA
>CALVAU010000003.1 GCA_944325615.1 Candidatus Gastranaerophilales bacterium
TGGGCTGTATATGGTTTTTTTAAGTCTATTTTTGATTTATTAAAAAATAAAAATCTAAATCCGGATGCAATTGCTGTTGCATTTGATGTCAGTCACAAGACTTTTAGAGTAGAAAAATACCCGGAATACAAATCAAACAGATCTTCAATGCCAGATCCAATGCGTGTTCAGATGGATTTGATTTATGAAGGGCTAAGGGCTTTTAATATTCCAATTTATACAAAAGAAGGTTTTGAGGCTGATGATGTAATCGGTACAATTTCTAAAAAAGCTTGTGAGTTAGGTCATAAAGTTTTGATTTTGACAGGTGATCAGGATGCTTTTCAACTCGTTGATAAAGAAGGCTGTGTAAAAGTTATTTTACCTTCAAAAGGGGAGTTGATAGAGTATAATTGGGATAAAATTTATGAAAAATGGGGAGTATATCCTGATCAGGTTGTAGATTATAAAGCTTTACGCGGTGATACATCTGATTGTATCCCTGGGATTAAAGGAATTGGTGAAAAGACAGCTCAGAAATTATTGGATAAATACAAAACACTTGAAAATATTTTGGCTGATTGTGAAAACATTCCTGAAAACGCTGTTCGATACAGAATATCAGGTGGTGTTGAGATTGCAAAACTTAGTAAATATCTTGCAACAATTGTAAGAGATTTAGATATAGATTTTGATTTTTCTTTAACTAATATTGAATTACCAGATGTCAAGGCTGTTACAGATTTTCTTACAAAAATGCAGTTTTATAGCTTTTTGCGTAATATAAATACTATTTTACTCTCTTTTGATAAGTCAAATTCAGAACCTGCAACACAGCCTTTTGTGATAGCACAAGCTTCTCCCAAACAGCAGCAACTTGGGCTTTTCAGTGAGGCTGTAAAATCAGAAATTGATAAATTTGAATTAAAGTATGACAAAAAAGTTATATCAGATGTAAAAGAATTAGATGTATTAGTAAAAGAGCTGACTGACAGTAAAATCTTTGCGGTTAAAACTATTGGTGAATCTAAAAGTCCTGTTGAGGCAAAGTTGCGAGGTATTGCTTTTGCAATAAATGATAGTTTTTCTTATAAAAAATCTATTTTAATTAACAAAGATGAGAGTTCAAAAACAAAAACATTTTATCTCCCTTTTACCGGAGATTCTGCTCTACCAGTGGATACAATTATTTCAAAGATAAAACCTTTACTTGAGAATGAAAAAGTAAAAAAATTAACTTATGATTTAAAAGTAGAGGACAATGTATTTAGAGTTTTAGGTGTAAATTTATCTGGAGTTGTGTTTGATGTAATGCTTGCAAGTTATGTAAATGAGCCTGCAAGAAATCATGCATTGGATGTGCAGTCAATTGAACGTATTAATCATATAATGTCAGATTATAGTCCATTTGAGGCTAGCAGAAAGAAAAAAATAGGTATTCTTGATGCAGAAGAGGATGGTGTAATCGGATATGGCGTTGATGTTGTTGCAACTATCATTGAATTAACATCCTTTTGGTATGAAAAGCTTGATAAAAATGAGTTAGAATTGATTGCAAAAATTGAAATTCCTTTATCAATAGTATTGGCTGATATGGAATATGTAGGGGTATCTATTGATGTAGATTATTTAAAAGAATTGTCCGAGTCAATGGAAGCAACTGTTAAACAATTGGAAAGAAAGATATTCTTACTAGCGGGTGAAGGCTTTAATTTGAATTCGCCTCGTCAAGTTGGAGAAATTCTATTTGACAAATTGAAATTGCCAACTAAAAAGAAAAGAGGGAAAAAATATTCAACAAGTGCAGAAGTTTTGGAAGAGTTAGCTAGTGAGTATGAAATCGCAGATTTGATACTCCAATATAGAAAATATACAAAACTGCGCTCTACTTATACAGAAATCCTGCCTGATTTGATAAATCCTATAGATTGTAGAATTCATACGACATTTAATCAAACAATAACCGCAACAGGAAGACTTTCTTCTTCAAATCCGAATTTACAAAATATTCCGATAAGAACTGAAGAAGGCAACAAGATCAGAAATGCTTTTGTACCTAAAGATCGAGAAAATTATATGATTTTATCTGCTGATTATTCTCAAATAGAATTGAGGCTTTTGGCTCATATATCAAAGGATAAGCATTTAATAGAAGCTTTCAAATCTGGAGTTGACGTGCATACACTTACTGCTTCAAAAGTTTTTGATGTGCCTATTGAAGAGGTAACTAAAGATATGCGCTATAAGGCTAAGGCGGTAAATTTTGGAATTATATATGGTCAAAGCCGCTATGGACTTGCAAAGGCTTTAGGTATCACTTGGGAAGAAGCTGAAGATTTTATTAATAAATACTTCAAGACATATCCTGGAGTAAAAAAATATATGAATAGTATAGTAAAATCTGCTGAAAAGAAAGGCTATGTAGAATCAATTTATGGACGTAAACGTCATTTGGAAGATGAATTGAATAGCTCAAATATTCAGATAAGAGATTTTGCAAAAAGAGCTGCTATCAATCATCCAATGCAAGGAACAGCGGCAGATTTAATAAAAATTGCTATGATTGATTTAAATAAAAAGCTTAAAGAAAACAATCTTGATTCTAAAATGATTATGCAAGTACATGACGAATTGGTTTTAGAAGTCAAGAAGACTGAACTTGAGCAGGTTAAGGAATTAGTCTTAGAATCAATGGGGCTCGGACAGCCTTTTGAGGTGCCACTTTTAATAGATATTAGTGTAGGTGCATCATGGAAAGAATAAAAAAAATATTATTTTCATTAGCTATTATTTTAAGTATTGCATTACCTGTATATTCAGAAGAGAATGCTGTAAGTTTGAGTACTCTGGTTACCCCTCAAAATGTATCTTTTGAAACTTGTACAAAAACTTTTCCGATGAATAATGAAAGGCTTTTTTACCTTACTATTGCAGCAGTTAATGCAAATCGGTTTGAAATAAAAGAAATTCAATCAAAGACAGGTTATATTCTTTTTTCAGCTGTTGGAAAGGAATTTTTGGCAAGTATAATTTCAATTGATAAATATCGTTCAATGTTGAAGATCACTCCAGCAAATAATAATTACTTCTTTGCTCCCGGTATTGTCTTAAATATTTATAAATACATTGAATTGAATACAAATGAACACTTGCAAAATATACCTAAAGGTGGTTAGTTTAATTTTTCAAAGGCATCTGAGATAATATCAGCTATAAGTTTTTCGTTGAATTCTTCTGATTTTTTATCTGTCGTAATCCATAGAAGATATTCAATATTTCCCGATGGACCTTTAATTGAGGAGTAAGTAAGTGATTTAATTTTATATTCTATTGATTTTGCAAAATTGATTACATTTTCAATAACCTCTTGGTGAGTTTTTTTATCTCTTACAACTCCACCTTTTTCAACCTTTTCTTTTCCGGCTTCAAATTGAGGTTTGATAAGTAAAACCATTTCATGAAAATCAGGATTTAACAGTTTTTTTAAGTTTTCCAAAACTTTTGTGAGAGATATGAATGATAAATCGCTTACAAGCAAGTCTGCAATCGGTTCATCCGATTGATAAATATCTTCAAAACTGCATATTTTTAAATTCGTTTTCTCAATTACTTTAACTCTTTCATCAGATCTGATTTTCCAGTCAATTTGACCATATCCGACATCTACTGCATATACAAATTTAGCTCCGTTTTGCAAAAGGCAATCGGTAAACCCTCCGGTGGAGGCTCCTGCATCAAAACAAATTCTGTCTTTTACGACAACATCAAAGGTCTCAAGTGCTTTTTTTAGTTTAAATCCGCCTCTTGATACATAGGGCATTGATTTTACAACAATATCATATTCTTTTTCAGGTGATATTTGATAACCTGCTTTTGTGATATATTCATCATTTATTTTTACGTTGCCAGCAAGAATTGCAGCAGCAGCTTTACTTTTTGTATCAAAATATCCAAGATCTGTGAGATATTTATCTAATCGTTCTTTTTTCATAAATTTAATACCTCAATAGCGTTTTTGGTAGTGTTTTGAGCAACTTCATCAGCTGATATTCCTCTTAAGTTTGCAATTTCTTCAGCAGTATATCTTACGTATGCTGGTTGATTTTCTTTTCCTCTATATGGGACTGGTGTAAGATATGGTGCATCTGTCTCAAGAAGAAGTTTGTCAAGTGGAATTTCAATAGCTACCTCTTTCATCTTTTTAGCATTTTTGAAAGTTACAACGCCTCCTAGTGCGATATACCAACCTTCTTTGATACATTCTTTCGCAAATTCTATACTTCCTGAAAAACAGTGCATAATTACTTTTGAAGATTTGTTGTATTCTTTCAGGATATCAAAGGTATCTTTATGAGCTTCTCTGTCATGGATATTCATTGGTAAGTTTAGCTCATTTGCAAGTTTAATCTGTTTTATAAAAATTTCCTTTTGCGCTTCTATATTACTTTTATCCCAATAGTAATCAAGCCCGATTTCGCCAATACCTACAACTTTATTTGATTTTGAATAATCTCTTATTTTATCAAGAATCTCATCACTCCAGTCTTGGACTTCTTCCGGGTGAATTCCTAAATAACAATAAATATTTTCGTATTTTATGGAAAGTTCAAATACATCATCAATATCAGAAATAGAAGCTGCAGGGACTATGATTTTTCTTACATTGTTTTCATTTGCATTTCTTATAACTTCTTCGATTGAAATATTTTCAATCATATTTATATGAGAATGTGTATCAATTAAATAATTTGTATCCATATTAAAAATTATACTACGAATAGAATTTATGTTATAATCAAAGCCATGGAGAGACAGAATTTGAAAATTTCAGTAGGGCATCTATACCCCAAACAGTTAAATTTATATGGAGATTTAGGTAATATTATCACTCTAAAAAAGCGTTGTGAATGGCGTGATATAGAATTTGATTACTGTGAAATTAATCTAGGAGAAGATATTCCTGAGAGTGATTTGTATTTTATCGGTGGAGGACAGGATAAAGAACAAATTGATGTATCAAAAGCCATGTATCTTCAAAAAGATTTCTTATTATCTCAAAGAGATAAAGGTGCGGTTTTTCTTGGAATTTGCGGAGGATATCAGCTATTCGGTCATTATTATCAACCATTTGAGGGTGAAAAACTTTTAGGAGTTTCTCTTTTAGATGCTTATACCGTAGCCGGTAAAAAAAGATTTATCGGGAACGTGACGGCAAAGTCTGATTTTTTGACCCCTGATACAATTGTCGGATTTGAAAACCATTCCGGACTTACTTATTTACAAAATGAAACCAAACCGTTAGCTTTTGTAACTGTTGGGAATGGTAATAATGGAAAAGATAAAACTGAAGGAGCTAGATACAAAAATGTTTTTGGAACATATCTTCACGGTTCTTTATTGCCTAAAAATCCTCTTTTAGCTGATTATTTAATTACTCTAGCATTGGAGAAGAAATATCAGGATAAAATTGTGCTGAAAAAATTAAATGATGAGATAGAGTATTCAGCTCATAATTCGGTAGTTGGTAAGGCCTATTAAGATGAATGAGATTGTAAAACTTTATAATAGCTGGTGTAAAATACCAGATAAAATCAGGTTTTTGATAATTGGTGCAGTTAATGCAGGAATATCATATATAATTTTTGCATTATGCGTGTTTTTGATTGGGGACAGATACTATCAAATTTGTGCAGCTTTGCAGTGGATAATTTCTTCATTCTTCTCTTTTACTAATCAAAAACTTTTTGTATTCTGTACAAAAGGTAATTGGGTAAAAGAGTATTTAAAATGTTGTACAACTTGGCTTGTAAGTTATTTATTGAATGTTTTAATATTAGAAGTTTTAGTTAAATATGTTGATTTGAATGTATTTGTTGCACAGCTTCTGTCAATCTTTACGGTTTCTGTTGTAACTTATGTGTTATTCAAATATTTTGCATTTAAAGTACAAAAAGTTGCATAAAAAAACGAAGTCCTAAAATTTGGACTTCGTTTTTATTTGAATTTATTTTATTTGATTATTGAATACTTAATACTGCATCAATTATGTTTTGTTTAACCTCATCAGGAGTCATTTTTACTAATTCATCAGTTTCTCTTATTTTGCATTCAACAAGACCTTCTGAAATAGTTTTTCCGACCGTAATTCTGAATGGGAATCCAATCAAGTCAGCATCTTTGAATTTTACGCCGGCTCTTTCATCTCTGTCATCTAATACAACTTCTACGCCAGCATTTTTAAGTACTTCATAAAGAGCATTAGCAACATTCATTTGAGCTTCATCTTGAATATTTACAGGAACGATTACGACATGGTATGGTGCAATCGCAAGCGGCCATTTTATTCCGTGCTCATCGTGGTGAGCTTCGACTGCAGCTGCAGCAGTTCTAGAAATACCGATACCATAGCAACCCATTACGTAAGGATGAGTTTTACCGTTTACGTCTGTATATACCGCATTCATTGGTTTTGAATATTTTGTACCCAGTTTGAAGATGTTACCAACTTCTATACCTTTAGTAACAGAAAGAGGCCTTTTACATATCGGGCATAATTCACCTTGTTCTACAAGTCTTATATCAGCTTTGATTACATCTTTTGGAAGTACATCTTCAAGATTAGCTCCTACTAAGTGTTTATCAGTTTGGTTTATACCAACTACAAAGTTTTTCATATCATAAACTGTTTCATCAGCTATTATCTTAATTCCATCCATTCCGTTTGGTCCGATAAATCCAGGTTCAGCTGTGAAACCTTTTTGTTGCATTAATTCTTCAATTTCGGCAGCTGAAGCTATTCTTATTTCAATTCCGCCTGCTGCGTTCATTAATTTAGTTTCTTCAACAGCTTTATCAGCTCTGATAAGTGCAATTACAGGTTTTTTATCAACTATATATACAAGAGATTTCAAAATAAGAGTTGACGGAATTTTTAAAAATGCACTTAATTCTTCGATTGAATGAGTTGATGGAGTATCAAGAATTTCTTTTTTACTGAAGTAGTCTTTGCCATCAACAACAGCTTCTGGAAGTATTGATACCGCGTGATTTGAATTTGCAGAGTAATCGCATTCAGTGCAATAGAAAACATCGTTTTCACCTGCATCAGTATCAGTAATTACCATAAATTCGTGTGATACGCTACCGCCGATTGCACCTGAATCTGATTGTACCATTTTTGTCTCAAGTCCGCATCTTTCAAAGATTCTTTTATATGCTTGAGCCATATTTTCGTATTCTTTGTCTAATCCAGCTTCATCTATATCAAAACTGTACGCATCTTTCATAATGAATTCACGACCTCTTAAAAGTCCGTATCTAGGTCTGATTTCATCTCTGAATTTTGATTGGATTTGGTATAAATTAACCGGTAATTGTTTGTAAGATTTTAAATTATCTCTAGCTACTGATGTGATAATTTCTTCGTGTGTAGGTCCAAGACACATATCGCGATCGTGTCTGTCTTTTAGACGCATTAATTCACGACCGTACACTTCCCATCTGCCAGATTCTTCCCAAAGCTCTTTGGGTTGTACGAATGGCATTAAAAGCTCTTGTGCGCCTGCTCTGTCCATTTCTTCTCTTACTATATTTTCAACTTTTTTCAATACACGCCACATTAAAGGCATATATGTATATACGCCTGGTGCAAGTTTTTTTATAAAGCCTGCACGTCCAAGCATTTTATGAGAAACAACTTCCGCATCAGATGGAAATTCTCTCAGTGTTTGTACAAATAATTTTGACATTTTCATAATGATAAATCCTCATTTTATCTTTTCCAATAACTTTATTTTAGCATGAAAAAAATATACGATTAACTGAGGGATTTTATTTCTTTATTTATGAATTTTATATTAGTGTTTAATGTAGTGCTGTTTTCTAGTGCAAGGTTGAAATATTTTAAACTTTCTTCTTTATTATTTAACTGCTTTTGAATTTGAGCCATTATATAGTATAAGTTTCCGCTTTTACCACAGTTTTCGATTGCTTCACTAATTTTTTCTTCGGCTTGTTCATAATTATGTTCTGAAGCAAGAATTTTTGCATAAGTTATGTAAGCATCAGAATCTTTAGGATTTAATTCAAGAGTCTTATTGAGTTTTTCTAGTGCTTCTTCTGATTTTCCGCATTCCCAATCTATGATTGCTAAGTTGTAATAAGCCCAGCTATAAGCAGGTGACAGTTCAAGAACTTTCTGAAATTTTTCATAAGCTGTTTGTATATCGCCCATTTCTTTGAATATATTTCCTATATAAAAGTGAGCATACACATCATCATCATTTAAATCGACAGTGTTTTGAAAGTTTGTCATTGCATTTATGAGATCACCTTTTTTGAGATAGCAAATACCAAGATTAAAATAGGAATTTGAATCTTCATTATCACTTTTTATCACTTCATTAAAACATTCTATTGCATTGTCGTAATCTTTTAATTCTGTTAATACAAGGCCTAAATTGTATATGGCGTCAATTTCAGATGGGGAGAGTTCGATAGCTTTTAAATAGGCTTCTTTTGCCTCATTGAATTTTTTTAGTTTTTCATAAGCAATTCCCATATTATAAAAAATCTCGCTGTCGTTAGGATAATTTTTAGACAGATAAACGAGATGCATAAGAGCTTCTTCAGGGTATCCTGTATCTAAAAGCAAAATTGCAAGATTGCGTCTTGCTTGAGAGTTTGAAGCATCTTTTTGTAATATGTTTTGAAGTTCTTCTATTTTTTCAGCTTTTGACATACTTTGATATTAACAATTTTTCTGTTGTTTATCAACTTTTTTACATTAATTTATTAGCCTTTACTATTGCTTTTTTTTAATAAAAAGATTAAAATACAATTTAAAATAAGGAGAGTTATTATGAGACTTAAATTTTTATCAGTAATATTATCATTGTTTTTGTTTGCTGGTGCTGTTATGGCTGGGCCTTTTAATGCAAATGCTAAAACAAAAAGAATGCCGGCAGGTACAAAATTTTCATTAGAGCTTTTGACACCTGTAACAACAGTTTCAGGTAGAGCAGGCAGACAATTTTCTGCAATTTTAGTGAATGATCAAGCCGTAGGTAATGATGTTATTTTGCCTTCAGGATCTTTGGTCAGAGGCTCAATTAGCAAAATCGAAGAGCCTAAAAGAATGTCTAAGGGTGCGATTTTATATTTGGATTTTGACCATGTTGTGACTCCAAACGGTAGGCAGTTACCATTGACATTATCTCTTACTGGCAGAGAAGATTTGACAGTTGATGGAGGTATTGTAAATGGCAGAGGGTTTGGTGAAGCTTTCAGAAAAACAATGAAAAAAAGTGGAGATATCACAAAAACTGCTGTTAATTGGGGAAATGAAACCTTTGAAGATACAGCAGGCGGCTATTTGAGAATAGTAACTGTCCCTGTATGTGCAATTGGTGGTGCAATCGGTAGCACCGGATATTTCGTATATGATACCATTGCAGATATGATTAGAAAAGGGGAGCATGTTGATTTGAATACGGGCGAAGTTTTAAATGTAATTTTAGTTGAGCCTGTAGATGTTCCAGTTATATAATCGGTATAGTTTTAAATATAAAAAAAAGAGGTTTTTAAAACCTCTTTTTTTATTAATTAACTTTTATTCGTTTTTTCCGACTTGGTTACGTCCGTTGTTTTTAGCGTTATAGAGTCGTTTGTCTGCACAATCGATTAGTTCAGAAGCATTTGTGCCGTCATAAGGGAAAGTTGATACCCCTAGGCTGATAGTTACATGTCCTTCTTTATCACTGTTTAATCTGATTTTATTGCTTGCAACCCTATCGCATATCTTTTGTGCTGTTGTAAGAGCTTCATCTTTTCCTGTATTTGGTAAAATTATACTCATTTCTTCTCCACCGTATCTGCAGACAATATCAGTAGCACGGACGTTTTTCTTTAATGTATGTGCGACTTGTCTTAGTACAGCGTCACCTGCTTGGTGTCCGAAGGTGTCATTAAATTTTTTGAAGAAATCTATATCCAAAATTATTAAAGAAAATTCTGTTTCATATCTTTTGCAATTTTCAACAGCCATTTTCATTTGTTCTTGGAAATATCTGTGGTTATACAATTCTGTAAGACCGTCGGTTGTTGCAAGTTTGTATTGCTGTTCAAAGTCTCTTGACTTGATAATATATTTGACGATAAATGCTGAAATAAATGCAATTAAAGAAAGTATCAACGGATAGATGACTTCAATCCATAGGTTACAGTATTTCATCAAATAGTAAGATACGATTATATATAGAAAATAAATTGATATAGACGCAAATGATGCAGTAAATGCTGAATTTATACGCATTACACAAAATCCGATCAAAAGCGCAAGGATTATACCTGTTAGAATTGTAATTGCTTTATCTGCTTTTACTATAAAATTGTTATCCAAAATATTATTTACAAAATTTGCTTGTACTTCGACTCCAGGAACCGTTCTGCCTGTTGGGGTTGTTTTTATGTCAAACAGTGCAGAGGCAGTTGTTCCAAAGTAAATTATTTTATTTGAAAAATCATATCCGCTGTCTTTTGCTTCACCATTAATTACTTTTATAAGTTTGTACATCGGAATATGATCATAAGCCATATCGTTGCCATACCAGTTTAGGATTGCACTTCCGTCTTTATCAATAAATATTTTTCTTTTCCCTAACAAAAGATTAGAGTTTCCGTCAATGACGAAATTATGCTTGTCAATTTTGTCGTTCTCAGTAGAATTAATTGCATCAATTGCGACTTTAAGTCCGAGTTGTGAGTAGAATTTATTTTGGTATTTAACGAATAGCGGCATTTTTCTTAAAATGCCGTCATCAGCTCTTGATACATTTATCATGCCTATATTTTCAGTTGCATTTAAAATCCCGTCTAAGATTTTTCTGCAATTTGTAAATGTAAGTTCATCGAATGTAATATCAGAGTAATTATTGATATTTACAGCTAATTTTTCAGGCAGCT
>CALVAU010000004.1 GCA_944325615.1 Candidatus Gastranaerophilales bacterium
ACTATTTCTATCCGGCTTTTTGGTTTCAAACTTTGTTGGTTTTTGCGATATTTTTAATTTTTCTGTTTGTTATACAACGCTTTGGAATTCAAATTGAAGTATTAACTCTTTCTGTTTATTTGCTTCTTTATTCAATTGCAAGATTTATAGTTGAGGGAATAAGAGTTGATAGTGCTTTGAATGTCGGTGAAATTCATATTGCACAGATAATTTCTGTTTGTATTTCTATATTTGCTTTATTATTTTTGATTATACTTTTAGTAAAACATTATAAAAGTAGAAGTGTTTAATTGATTTTTTTATTTTTTAGTGGTTTTATAAAGGAATGAAAATTTTAGATAATAAAAAGCACCCCATTTTATGGCTTGATCAAGCGCATTTAGTAAATGATATTTATACAGGTATGTTAAATCCGATAATGCCATTCATTGCTGCGAAATTAAGCATATCAATGGCTTTTGCAACAATAATCTTAAGCCTTTCACATATATTTTCATCGCTTCTTCAGCCTCTATTTGGTTTTTGGGCTGATAGCATTGTAAAAAGAGTTTTTATTTTCTGGGGACTTATTTTTACCTCAATTTTTATATCCATAGCTCCAGCTTCAACTAACGTATTTATACTTATTTTGTGCATAATACTCGGAAGTCTCGGCTCAAGCTTTTTTCATCCGCAAGCTCTCGGGTTTGTTGTAAGATTTGCGGATAATGATGTTGCCAAAACTATGGGGCTTTTTATTGCGATGGGCTCAATAGGATTCTCCTTTGGTCCTTTATTATCTGCTTTTGTTACGCAGTTTTGGGGCCTTTCTCATATGCCGATATTATGTTTGCCGGGTATTATTGTTGCTCTATTAATGTTTAAGCTGGTTCCCAGAATATCTGCAGATAATATTGAAAAATCAAAATTGTCATTCAATAGTGCGTTCAAAGATATATTAACAAATAAAAAGCTCAGAATACTTATTGTAATTGCCATGCTTAAGACATTGATAACTACTTCCTGCTCTATTTTATTGCCGTTTTTTTTTTTATGTTTAGGGTATAAACCTTTTTATATTGGATGTGTGTTATTCGGTTTTATTTTTGCGGGCGGAATTGGTTCTATGCTAAGCAGAGGATTCGAAAAAAAGGCAGGGACAGCTAATATATTCTATCTGTCAATGATATCAACTCTGCCTTTAATGATAATATTTGCATTGACTTATAAAGATTTTCCGATGATTTCAAATGTAATATTTATATTAATCGGTTTTATTACAATGCTTGCGCAGCCTGTAATGATGGTAATGGCACAGTCTGTTCTGCCGCAATATAAAAGTATTATCGGCGGGTTTATAAACGGTTTTTCATGGGGTGTTGTTGCGGTATTTATGTCAGCAATAGGATTTATAGCACAAGCTAAAGGTATAATTCCTGTACTAATTGTTGTTTCTATGATTCCTGCAATTTGTTCTATATTCATGATTAAACGACTTTTCATTGAAGAAAAGCCGTTTAATTAAAAAATATTAATAACACACTAATTAAGCCAAAACAGAAAATGATTTTTTGATATTATCATTTTGATGTTTTCTAGCAAGTTTTTCTTGAAGACTTGCTAATTTGAACAAAAGACTGTTAGATGCTAAATCCAGGCTTAATTTTTTGTCCATTTCATGAAGCATTGTGAGATTGTTTTCTCCTCCAAATGTGTTATTGGAAAGCGCGTTATTCATCTGCGTATAGTTTTGCATTACGCCAAATGCCGCGTTGTTCATGCTTCTTGCTGCGTTAAATCTTGCAATTGATGAAACTAACATTTACCCTCACTAACCTGGGCTTATCAAATCGACCACCCAAAAACCATGTTTTTACTTTTCTATTCTAAAACATATTTTTTTATTTTGCAAGTAATAAACCTGACTAATTTTTATTAACTTTTGTAACGATTTTTCTTAACTCTGAAATTGAATATTTTATATATACTTTATATATGTAAGAGAGCGTTAAATAAAACGAGAGATATTAAAAGAGAGATTATCCGTTAAATAAAAGAGAGATACTTTAAATTCCTTCCTTCCTAAAAAAAGTATAGCCCCTTAAAAAAGGGGCTTTTTTTTGTCTTTATTTATTTTGCAAAATTAATCAGCAGAACCTATTTTGTGAATTTTAATAAAATTAGTACCGCCTAAAAGTAATTCTGGAACTGAGCCTGTGAAAATTACTGTATCATTTTTGATCAAATTTAGATTTTGAATCAAAAAGCTATCAATTTTTTGCAATGAAGCTTTATCAAATTTGCCTTCAAAGTGTATTTCGATAGGAAATACGCCTCTGTATAGTTTAATATTTCTGCAAATACTTCTTTCAGGACAGCAAGCGTAAATCGGTACGCTCAGACGGCCTTCAGAAAGAAATTTGGCCGTAAATCCGCTTGCTGTAAGAGCAACAACTGCTTTAATATCCATTTTCTTTGCCATATCAGCAATTGACATTCCTATTGCCATTGCTTGGTTATCTTTTACATCTTCAATCATTTTCCATGGAAATTTATTTTTTCTCATGAATGGTGAAGCTTCTACGGTATCTGCAATTTTTTTCATCATCGCAACGGATTCTACTGGGTATGCTCCTGCTGCAGTTTCGCCTGATAGCATAATCGCATCAGTGCCATCAAGAATTGCATTTGCAACATCACTTGTCTCAGCACGTGTTGGAATAGGGTTTTCTATCATACTTTCAAGCATTTGAGTTGCAACAATTACGACTTTTCTTTTTATATTAGCTTTTCTTATTATCGTTTTTTGAACTATCGGTACTTTTTCAGTTGAAATTTCAATACCTAGATCCCCTCTTGCAACCATAATTCCGTCTGATACATCAATAATTGCGTCAATATTTTCAACGGCTTGGGGTTTTTCAATTTTTGAAATTATTTTTATGTGATTGTAGTTATTGGACTTAAGAATGTTTTTAAGCATAACTACATCTTCTGCTTCTCTTACAAAAGATAGTCCAAGGTAATCTATGTCATTTTCGCAAGCAAATTTTACAAATTTTAAATCACGTTCGGTAAGTACATCAATACTGCCTGTAGAACCAGGAATATTAATTCCTTTTCGTTGTTTTAAAAGTCCGTCTGTTAGAGCTTTTGCTGAAATAACATCATTTTCTATTGATATTACTTCAAATTGAATTTTACCGTCATCAATCAAAATCATTTCACCAGGGTGAACGTCAGAGGCTATTCCTTTATAATCAACAGGTATTATGCCGTCTTTTAGTTCTGATTGGTGTTTGAATTTTAATATTTCACCTTTTTTTAACTCTATTGGGTTGTCAAGACAACCTATTCTTATTTTTGGCCCTTGTAAATCAAGTAATACAGGTATAATTGTTTTTTCTTCTTTTTCTAATTCTCTTATGTATGAGAGGTTTCTGCTGTGGATATCAACATCACCATGAGAAGAATTTATACGGAACATTGTAACTCCGCTATGATATAGTTTTGTTATCATTTCTTTGCTACTTGAAGCGGGGCCTAGTGTAGCTACAATTTTTGTCATGTTAAAGTTAATCATTTTTTTTCTCCAAGTTCATATTGTTAATACATAACATTTCAGATATTTAATAAAATTTTTGTTAACACTTTACAAAAAAATATCAGTTCTCTATAATATATACAACAAACAAAAACTGTTTACTAGTAAAAAGATGAGGAATTGAGATTTATGAAAAAACTTTTAGGCGGTTTAGTGGTCTTGTTATTCGCAGCATTTTTTACAATGCCTGCATTTGCATCAGTATCAATTAATGATGTAAGTGAAGACTACTGGGCAAACAAGGAAATTGTAGATGTCGTATCTAATGACATCATGTTGCTGGATTCACAAAAGAATTTTAACCCAGAAAAGAAAGTATCAAGAATTTGTTTTGTGAAGGCATTATTGAAACTGTTATCAAATGATAATTTAAATGTTTCAATTCAAAACTCATTCACTGATGTATCTGCAAGTGATGAAAATTACGATGATATCCTTCGCTCTCAACAATTAGGTTTGGTATATGGATATCCGGACAAAACTTTTAAAGCTTCAAAATTAATGTCAAGAGCTGAAACTCAATCTGTAATCAGCCATATTACAAAAGATAAAGTATCTGATACATCAGCTCTATCTTCATTTGTTGATTACAAATCTATTCCATGCTGGGCAAAACCTGTATATGCTAAGACTCTTGAATATGGAATTTATGTAAATTATCCAAATGAAAAAGAACTTCGTCCAAATGATATTTTAACAAGAGCTGAGGCTGCTGTTCTTTTATCAAGATTGAAAGCAAAATTAGATCTAGTAAAAGGCGAATACAAAGGTGAAGCAGTTGAACATTTAAAAGTTAAGAAAAATGCTCCTAACAATGAAGTTTATGTAATGAAAAAAGCTAATGTTATCAAAGAAGGTAACGTATTATCAATTGCATTTACAGAAAACTTTAAATCAGAAGAAAGAGCAGCTGGTGAAGCAGTTTATTTTGTTAATGAAGAACCTATTTATACAGAAGAAGGTACTTTGATTATTCCAGCAAATTCAAAATTTAACGGAACTATTCTTGGTATTGAAAAACAAAAGAAATTTAACAAAAATGCCAGAGTACATATTCAAATTAATGAAATAGTTACACCAGATGGTCATAAAGCTTCTATCAATGCAAAACCTTTCTATAAAAATTATGAATTGAAAGAAGGACCGTGGATGACAGCAGGCAAATTGCTATTATACACAGCAGGCGGTGCTGCTATCGGTACAGGTGCAGGTGTTGGCTTTGCATTTATTCCAAATCCTGCTAATATCGGAGCTGGTGTCGCAATCGGTACTCCTGTTGGTGCTGGTGTAGGTCTTATTACAGGTCTTGTAACTCCAGGTTTAAAATACCACGCAAAATCTGGTGAAGAAATTTATGTTATCTTACTTGAAGATGCATCTGTTGCAAAACAAGCTTTATAAGATAGTAATTTCTTAAATTTTTAAAGAAGCCTGATAATTTAATTATCAGGCTTCTTTTTTATCAATTATTATTAGGTCTTTTGGAGAAGTGCATTTAGTACATTGTCGATAGTAAAGGTTTTTAAATAGCTTAAAATGTAATTGTGGATATTTTAATATCCGTAAAAATTATAGGAGTTTTAAGTATGAAAAGATTGTTTATGACACTAGCCTTGTTCGGTTTTTTATTAATACCTGCACAATCTGCTAATGCTTGGTGTGTAAGTGAATTGAATCCGCTTCCTTATGTTGGTATTGGACATAATACAAGTACATTTAGTCTAAATCCGTTTACTGGTTTTAGAAATTGTAATCCTTGCAAAGTTAAAAAAGCCGAATGTGATCCTTGTAAAGTTCAAGTAGCACCTAAACCTTGCAATAAGTGTGCAAAAGCTTTTCCTGATACACCTTGTCCAAGCTGCAGAATAATGAATGGATACTAAATAATTAACTGAGGAATGCGTATTTTACGCATAAAAAAGAGAAACTTTATTTATTAAAGTTTCTCTTTTTATATTGATAAATTGGTTAATATGCAATTTCTTCAAGGGTTTTGAAGATTTTATCTGTAATTTGTTGTATATATTCTTGGCTTACCATACCGTTTATTACTGCATCAGAAATTTGATAAGCAGGTCTTATATACTCTTGAGCGGTTCTGTTTACGTCTGCAAATTGCATATCAGCGGCAGCACCGGTTTTTCCTCTAAGGGCTGCTCTTTTATACCAGCGTTCTTTAATTACATCAAGCGGTGTGAATACATAGACTTTTACGTCCATAATTTCACGTAAACCTTCGTTTAATACATAAAGTCCTTCAGTCAAAATTACTTTCGCAGGTTTTTTAAGTTCTCCGTCAGGATTACTTTCGCAAGTTACGAAATTGTATAGAGGAGACTTTATTTCTTTTCCTTTTTTCAGTGCCATAAGGTGTTTTTTCATTAAATCCAAATCAATGGCATCAGGAGTATCAAAGCTAAATCCTGTTTTAAATAACTCTTCATAGCTACCAGCTTCTTGAAGTTCTTTAGATGTATCTTTGTAATAGTCATCACATCTGATTACGGTGTAGATACCTTCTTTTTTCTCTTTAACACAGGCTTTTATTGTATTGTCAACGAAAACAGTTTTTCCTGAAGCACTTTCTCCGGTAATACCGATTAAGAAAGTTTTCTTTTTTTCTTGTACTACCATTCTTGCAATATTTAAAATCAGATTGTCAGAAGTCTTTAAAAATAGAGGTTGGGGGTGCTGTTTATCTTCTTCAAGAATTTTTTTTAGCGCATCAACGATAGTCGTAATTACTTCCATATCGCGTCTGCTTGAATAATAGTCATAACTTGTCAGCTGAAAATCTGTTTTCATAGTCTAGTTTTTCCTTCAATAAAATAATTTTTCTTACATTGTACTTTAAAATTATTTTAATTTCTCTCAATTTATAAATTTTGTAACAATATTATTTAAATATTTAAAGATTTGGGCATTATATCCGTAAGAGTATTATGTAAAAGTTAATTGGAGTATGTAAGTATGTATCGTGACGAAATCTTTGAAAACGCATTACGTGAAAGAAGAGAAGCAAATTACTCAAATTTGAAAACCGAAATTTCATCAATGGAAGCTGCTATTGAAAAATTCCTAAACAATGTATTAGAATGCACAGCTTCTATTTCAGAGCGTGATTTTAACGTAACAACACTATAGTTTATACTATAGTGTTGTTATTGTTATGCTGTAAATTGCCAATTATTATATCCGAAATTCGGCATCAGTGACATATTGTATGGGTTAAAGTTATTAAACGTGTTGTTGTAATTGAAATAATTCAAGCTACTGATATTATTGTTATTCTCAAAAGAATTGATAATATAATCTAGTTTTTCGATTGTTTCTTTGTAGTCTTCAGTTGCTGTGGCCTGAGTATTTGTATGACTTGCAGCAGTTGATGTTTCAGTTTTTGGTGTTTCTTTTTGAGCATTTTCAGCTGTTTCTTGTTCATTTTGCAGGTTTTCTAAAACATTGTTGTATGAATTTGCTATGATTTCTGGTAGTTCAGGATCATTTGAAAATTTATCTGCTGCTACATTTAGAACATTTGTAAGTAATTCAGGGTTTTGTTCAGCTTCCATTGTTGTCTCGTTAGCGAGTGCATCGTGTGCTTGATCAAGTTCTGATTTGCCTAGTACTTTTTGAGCACCTTTTCCTGCAAAATAACTTGCGGTAAGTCCGACTGCTGCACCTAGAATACTACCAACGAGAGTTCCTGCTCCTGGAATTATAGATCCGATTGTTGCTCCCATTGCTGCACCTGCTTTTGCTCCAACTGCGTAAGCCGCAACTTGTGTGCCAGCTACTGCAAGTACTCGTCCTGTTTGTTTGATTGCTTTTCCTGTCCCTAACTCTTTTTTTGTCTCAATAATTTCCGGAATACCGAATAACAAATCAATTCCGACAGTTGATAAAGCGTTCATTCTACCGAATTTTGCTACTTTTTGTAATTTTGATGATTTTGCAACTAATTCAGCAACTTTTTTATTAGCTTTTAAATATCCTGAATATTTTTT
>CALVAU010000005.1 GCA_944325615.1 Candidatus Gastranaerophilales bacterium
AAGCGGAATCTTGTTGACAGCGTAATTTCTGTTGACAGAAATATTGTTAAATCTCTTACTATGGACGATATTAGAGAAATTTTCTCAGCTGATTAATAGAGGAAGGAGTCTGTTGTATGAAACAATATAAAGTGATTGTTTTATGTTTTCTGTCAGCGGTCGTTTTGAGCTGTGGTTTTGTCTCTGCGTATGACGGAACAATATTTAAAAAATCAGTGCCTAAAAAAGATGTAACCTCAACTCCCCAAAAAGAAACAAAAACATGTGACACTAAAAGACAATCCGGAAATTATGCGGCATTCCCTTGCAAAGATATGGAATGTTACCCGTACGGTTATGATTTTACAAAAAAGTTTCCTCATGATTTGGCTGTAGATATCGGTACATCATGTACAACAGAGTATCAGGGGATTTCAAACGAAAAAAAGGGGATTAATCGGCTGGAAGCCTCAGCAGATGGTGAACTGGTAACATGGAAACTGGCAAAACAAGTATGTGAACGTCAAAATAAGCGCCTGCCAGATGTTGTAGAAGCAAAAAGAATGATTAAAGGTTTTCATGAACATGAAATTTATTACCCTACACCAACGCATGTGGTTTTCTGGACATCTGAAACAAAGGGAGATAGTGTAGCTGTTTGCGAATTCGATTCAGTTGAATGTAAAAGTGTTTCAGCGGGGGAGTTGCATAATATATGGTGTATACGCGGATATGAATATTTTGATAAATTCGATGGTCTGAAAGGCGTAAAATTTTTACCTTAGCTTGAAGAATATAAAAGAAAAACTCCGTGAAAATATCCTCTACTCATATCTAAGCGCATCAATCGGGTTTAAAAGAGAAGCCTTGTATGCGGGATAATATCCGAATAACACTCCGATTGCGCCCGAAAATCCGAGTGACAACAGAATTGAGAAAGTCGATATTGAAATTGACATTCCTGCAAATATCTGTAGAAGTTTTGCTCCAAATACTCCTATTGCAACGCCTATGAGCCCTCCGATAATTGAGAGTAAAAATGATTCAATTAAAAATTGAATTCTGATATCAGATGCTTTTGCGCCTATTGCCATTCTTATACCTATTTCTTTAGTTCTTTCAGTAACTGATACAAGCATAATATTCATAATACCAATACCGCCGACAAGTAGTGAGACTGATGCTATTGCACCTAAAAGTAAGGACATAGTTCTAGCTGATGATTTGATAGTTTCCTGCATTTCAGCTAAATTTCTAATTTCAAAGTCATTATCTTGGTTTTTTCCTATGTTATGACGTCTTCTTAAGATGTCAGTTATATCACTTTCGGCAATAGGCAAGGCTTCATCACTTATTGCTTTTACGTTGATCATCTTAACTGATCCCGGGAAATCTGTTCCAAATACCTTTTTTTGAGCCGTAGTAATCGGGATGAAAACTATATCATCCTGATCCATTCCCATACCGCTTTCACCTTTTGTCTTTAAAAGTCCTATGATTTTAAACGGAACGTTGCCTATTCGCATAGTTTTATTTATCGGATCCATATCGCCGAAAAGTTCTGTTGCAACAGTATTTCCGATAATTGCTACTTTTGTACTGTTTTTTATATCGACAGGAATAAAGTTTCTTCCATCAACTATTTCATAATTTCTTATAAAAAGATAAGAAGCCGTCGTTCCTGCAACCGTTGAAGCCCAGTTTTGATTGCCGTAGGTTAATTGAAGACTTTGACTTGAATAAGGCGCTACTGCAAGTACACCGTTTGCGTTGCTTTCAATAACCTCAGCGTCTTTTAGCGTAAGGGTTGGTTTTGTTCCAGCTCCCATTCTTACTCCGCCTGTGTTAGCTGAGCTTGAGCGAATCATCAATAAGTTACTACCCATTGATTCCATATCTTTGGCAATTCTTTCACTTGCGCCGGATCCGACTGCAAGCATGATTATAACCGCACTTACACCGATTATTATACCTAATGAGGTTAGCATTGAGCGCATTTTATTTATTTTCAGCGAAATTACCGCCATTTTAAAAGTTGATTTGAAATCTATCATTTATTTTCTTTTAACCTCATCTGATATGATATTGCCGTCTTTAAATCTTACAACACGTTTGCAGTATTCAGCAATATCAGGTTCGTGCGTAACCAGAATAATAGTCTTGCCTGTTTTTTCGTTTAAGTTTACAAAAAATTCCATCACTTCAATACTTGTTTTAGTATCAAGGTTACCTGTAGGTTCATCAGCTAGGATTAGTGGCGGATCGTTTACTATTGCACGAGCAATTGCGACACGTTGTTGTTGCCCTCCTGACATTTGATTAGGCATATGATCTTCTCTTGCTTCAAGTCCGACTATTTTAAGTGCGTTTTTAGCTCTTTCTATGCGCTCTTCTTCCGGTACTCCTTTATAAATCATAGGCAATTCAACATTTTCTAGTGCGGTTGTTCTTGCTATCAAATTGAATCCTTGAAAGACAAATCCCATTTTTACGTTTCTTATTTCTGCTACCTCATTTGGAGTCAAGTTAAGCATATCAATCCCATCAAGATGGTAGCTGCCTGAATTCGGTTTATCAAGTGTTCCGAGCATATTCATAAAGGTTGATTTGCCTGAGCCTGAAGCTCCCATTATCGCAACAAATTCTCCTTCTTCAATATTCAGCGAAACACAATTCAGCGCATTAAAGGAATCTTCACCTGTTTGATAAGTTTTTATTGCGTCTTTAACTTCTATAAGTGCCATTTTTATCCTTTTTTTTAGAACATTCTTGGTCCGCGTCTTTTGTTATTGCTGCTGGTAGAAGAAAGTCTGCCTTTGATACCTGTAATTACGATATCTTTTTCTTTTACGTCTTTTGCCTTGATTTCTGTAAAATTGTCATCGCTCGCGCCGATTTGTATGTCGTGTCTTACCGGTTTTTTCTTTTCTAAAAGCCATAGACCTTGATTTTTATATTTAGTACCATCGGTGTTTGGTGTAAATTTAAGTGCAATATTTGGGGCACAAAGGACATTTTCTCTTTTGTTTGTGATGATTGAAACATTTGCTGTCATACCTGGTTTAAGTTTTAAATCCTGATTATTTACATCAACGATTACTGAATATGTGACTACGTTACTTGTATTTGTTGAAGCCAGTCTTACTTGAGTAACTTTTCCTTTGAACAGGCTGTCTGCATAACCATCAAGTGTGTAGGTTACATCTTGTCCTTCTTTAACTTTTCCGATATCGGCTTCTGAGACATTTACTTCAATTTGCATTTGAGTTAAATCTTGTGCAATTGTGAAAAGTTCAGGAGCCTGAAAGCTTGCTGCGACAGGTTGTCCCAAGTCTATATCACGAGAAATTACCGTGCCGTCAACAGGAGCAATAATTTTTGTATATCCGAGGTTTGTCATCGCAGTTTTTAGTGATGCTTGATATTGTGAAATTTGAGCTTTTGCTGCATTTATTTGAGCTAAGTCTGATTTATATGTGCTTTCAGCTTGGTCAAGCTCGCTTTTTGCTACGAAGTTTTTTGCATAAAGGTTTTTATATCGTTGGTACATTTTTTGGTCATATTCGGTTGTTGCTTGAAGTTTTGCAAGATTTGCTTGTGCATTTGCTATTTGAGCTTCGTTTTGTTGGACGGTTGCTTCAAAGTTTGCAGGGTCAATTTGAGCCATAAGCTGCCCTTTTTTTACTTCGGAATTGAAATCGACATAGATTTCTTTTATAAGTCCGGATACGGTAGATCCGACACTTACTGTATTTACGGGATTGATTGTCCCTGAAGCTTCTACGATTTCCGTAATCGTGCAACGCTCAAGTGGTTGAGTTATATAATGGACTTTATTTTTAAAATGTATATATGTAGAGGTTCCTGCAATTAAAACTATGAATATTGAACCTGTTATAATATATCTTCTGTTTAAAAGTTCCTTAATTTTCATTATTTTTTGTCCTCTAAGTCGATTTTAACATCAGGTTTAAGAGCGATAGATTGCTCAAGAGCTGCACGTGCTACGTTATAATTATATACAGCTTCCACATAAGCTTGCTGTGCGTTATTGTAATTTACTTTTGCGTCCTGCAATTCTATGTAGTCGCCTATCCCTACATAATATCTGCCGTCTGCAAGTTCTAAATTTTCCAATGTTTGTTTTACTTTGACTGCAAGAAGCGGTATTTGTTTTTCTAATTGTATCATATCAATATATGCTGCTTGTACCTCAAAATAAATATCTTGTTTTAAAAGATCAATTTCATTTTGAGCAAGCTCTACTTGAATTTTTGCTGCATCAATTTCGCTTTTTTGTCCCATTATATTTATAGAAGTACTTAATGATAGTCCCATATTGAATGAATTTGTACTATTTCTGTCTCTAAAGCTATATCCGGCACTTCCTGTCAAAGCAGGATAATATTGACGTTTTATGTATAAAAGGGATTGTTTCATTGCTTTTAGTGTATTTTCATAAGCTTTTAAATCAGGTCTGTTTTCAACAGCTAATTCTACAGACTTTTCAAAAGTATATGGAAATGGAGTAAATTTAAAACTGTCGATTACATTAAGTTTTTCAACAGAGGATGTAAGAGTCGCATCTTGTACATCTTTTGGTAATTTGCTCAAATCTTTTTTTTCTGAAATTTTTGTTAGATTAACAGGAATTTCGTTCCTTTTAAAATTAAAAGTTTCTGTATTTTTAATTTCATATTCTGGAGCGTAAGCTATGTACATAGAATTGTTTAATTGTACAATTGCATTTTTATACATTTTTTCTGATTGCACAAGTGATACTTTAGAATCGCTCAGATAAACTTCAGCATTAACAAGGTCGATTTTGGAGCGAAGACCTTCATCAAAGTATGCTTTAGTCCTTTGATAGTTTCTTGTATTGATTTGTACATTTGCTCTATTTACATCCATTGCAGCTTTAGCCGCAAGCACAGCATAGTAATTGTTTTTTATAGTA
>CALVAU010000006.1 GCA_944325615.1 Candidatus Gastranaerophilales bacterium
GTTGCTGAATGTTTAAGAGTTTCACTATCTGAATCAATACTTAAAAATTCTGTACCCTCCTCTTGAGCTTTTGGATACAAATAATTTATTGCACTAATTCCACCTTTGCCAAGTCCAATTACAATTGTTTTGTTTGTCATATCATTTTTCATCTACGTTGCCTCATCAAGTATTGTTCCTAACAACAGTAATCGCTCTTATTAACCTCAATTGGAACTACTTAATTTAAATTTGTATCAATTGGACACAAATAAAACAAATACTCAAAGCTAATGAACATAATAAATAGCTATGGGGTGTAAAATTACACCCCATACTAACTAATACTTGTTTTATTAAATTATAAATAATCAAACAGAGTGTTCATTTCCAAATGTATAAACTATAGATTATTTAAAATGTTAAAATGGCATACGATAACTTAGAATATTTGCTCCCCAATCAAGTTCATTTCTATTAGACAAATTATCTGTTTTTATATATGTTTGCTTAAAATCAGCTAATGGTTCAAAACCACAATCTTTTATGAACTTATAATCTTCACTATATGTTAAAAATTTAGAATTTGAATAAGTACCGAGTGATAATATACTTCCTTTTTTCATATTTTTCCCAAGATTATATATAACCTTTCTTGCATCATAAGAACCGAGATATGGTAGTACATTTCGACAAAGAAATATTGTATTAGAATTATCAACAAGCCTAGTTGCATCGTCTTCAAGATCTTGATTTTGGAAATCAACAAATTGTCTGAGATTTTGATTGACTTTATATGTTTGAACTTCATTGTTAATAGTATCATTAACAAGTCTTATTTGTTCAGTAGTGTTGCTAAAATATTTATCAAAATTTATTCCATTGATTTTTAACTTTTCTAGATCTTCTTTAGTTAAGTTAATTAACCCTCTTTTAGCAAAGCTGGAAATGTTTGTTATATCAACATCTCTTGCTTTAATAGGAAAGAATTTTTTTGAAGTTTCAAGTCCTAAAGCGTGAATTAATGCTAATGCCAAAGTATAAGCTTCAGAACCATCGGAACAGGCTTGACAAATAACATTAACTTTCTCAGCGTTTTTAAAATGAATGCCTAAATATTTGGCAAATTTTATCCAATCTAAATCCGTTCTAAAAACTGAAGACTGTGTGCTATAGATATAATCAACAGAGTTTGAAAGTAAACCAACTCTCACAGTACTACCGAAACTAGGATATATATTATGTTTTTGATTTATTTGATATGTTATTTGCATATTCATATAAAACATAAAAAAATAATTTTTGCTCTTTTAATATTCAAACTTTCTGCTTAAGTTAACGGGATCAATAAAATTTTCTTTAAATAAATAATATCTACCAGTTGTTTCCATTTTTCAAAATTTGGATGCTCATAGTTATTTATAAAAAGTATACATTTGCAACTGGAGCCTTAGCAAGCGGAATGCAACCAATAGTAGTATCAAGATTACTCGGACTGCAAGTATTCAAATCACTATGGACATTTACGGACATGTAATTCCCGACTTTGCAGAACTGGAATTGGAAAAGTTGGAGGAAGTGTACACTTAATTTAATATATTTAAATATAATATTTTCATAATCTACTTTTGTAGTACACTTTTAATAGGTAGCGAGGTAAGGAATGAATTTACTTGAAAAACTTGTTGAAATTCCTCAAAGAGAAAGCTCTGGGAGCTTAACTTCGAATCGCTATGATTATCAGTACAATTGGTCATTATTAAAATTATTAGAAATAACAAAAAGTTTAAAAGATTTTTTAATGGTATTTGAGTTTTGTGAAGACACAATTGTATTAGATTCTGCAACAAAACCACAAAATATAGATTTTTATCAAGTAAAAACAAATAAACAACAAAATAAGTTAAATTGGGTAATTTCTGACTTTACTAAAAAGAAAAAAGATAGCAATAAAGAAAGTATTGTAGAAAAATTAATTGATAATTACAACAAATATGATAATAATGTGCATTCCATTAATTTAGTTTCCAATTTGCCATTCAAATTTAAAGATAAAGTAATTAAATCAGATACAATTGTACAACTTAAAGAAATTGATGAAGAATGCATAAATCAGCTTAAAGTTCATATTTGCGAAAAATGTAATAAAGATAAAGCAAATTGCAAGAATAAATGTCTAGATATAATTTATTTTAATTGTACTTCTCTTCAATTAGAAAATTATGAGAGTACATTAATAGGGAAATTGGCACAATTTTTATTGGATGAGAATGCTCAAAATATTAATCCTACGGCTTTTTATAAAACTTTAATATCTGAAATCAAGCAGAAAAGTAAAGTTGAAAGTGTTCGAAATGTAAATGATTTAATCAAGCTTAAAAGTTTTTCACGCACTGAATTTTTTAATAAGTTAAGACAGTATGAAGAAAATTGTAAATTGTATAACAATTGGAACTCTTTAGACCCGCATTTATCGAAGTTATATACTATTAGCAAAGTACAAAAAATAAAAAAAGAGTTTGCAAAATTCAAAGAAGATTCCTTAGATTCTACAAATACATATCTTGAGAATATAGTAGACTTAGTTAGAAAAACTTTAGCTAATAACCCAATAGTGGAAATCAGTGATAAAGAATTAAAAGAATTTTTTGATAGGGTCGTAGATACTGTTGTTTCTTTGCTTGGTATAAAAAGTGCAATATATAGCAGTGATTATATTTTAAGTATTGTTATAAGGGAATATTTTAGTGAATAATAAGAAAACTATATTAGAATTTGAAAAGTATAAAAAATTAATAAGAAATTTAAGGCTTAAAAAAGATGAAAAAATTAAAATTTATCAGCTTAAAAGTGATATCGACTTCAAAAAATGAAGCAAAAGTTATCAATTTTAACGATTGGATAACAGTATTTACTAGTGAAAAAGCTCCTGGAGATTCAGATAATCATACAGGAAAATCATTAATCGCAAAATCTATTTATTATGCATTAGGTGCTGATATTGCAAAAAATACTACAACTTGGAAAGATTTGAAAATAGCTACCATTATTGAGTTTTTGTACAACGATAAGCATTATGTATTATTTAGAAAAAACAATAGATTCGTTTTGGATATAAAGACCGATAAAGAAGTTCGTTATTTCCCGGAGATAAGGTATTTGAAAGATTTTTATAATGAATTATTTGACATAAAACTTAGGTTATTAAGTAAAAACGATGAAATGAAACATTTGCCTTATCCACAAGCATTATTTTTGCCCTTTTATATTGACCAAGACAAAGGGTGGAGTACAAATTGGGAATCTTTTGCCTCGCTAAGTTGGTATAAAAATTATTTAAAAGAAATTTTTGAATTTTATACAGGGGCAAAAACAAATGATTACTACAAACTAATACAAGAAGAAGACAGTATTAAAGCCAAAAATATAAGCCTTAAAGAAGAGTATGACAAATATCAATTGGTTATAAATGAAAATATTAAATCTTTGGAAAACTCTGCAAGTGTAAATGCCGATTACGATACATTTAAAAAAGAGATTGATACTCTACTTCTTGAATTAAATAAAGTTCAAAATGTAAAGATAAAATTAAAAAAACAACTTGTAAAATTGAATATTGAAAAATCTGATATTCAAGAAGCATTAAATAATTATAAAACAATATTGCTTGATTTAGAAAAAGATGAAAAATATATATTCCAAAATTGCAATTCAGATGAAATAAAATGCCCAATTTGTGGAACAAATCACAAAAATGATGGTAGCGTTAAGTTATTATTCAGTGTAGACATTGAAAATTGCAAAAAGGAAATACAAGAATTAAATTTAAAATTTGATAAAGTTTTAAAAGATATAAGTGATTTAGAACATGATATTGATTTAAAAATATCAGATGAATCTCGAATTAATAAATTACTTAATAAGAATAAGAAAAAAGTAACATTAAAAGATGTTTTGGTATCGGAAGGAATAAATAAAGTAGTTTCCGCTTTGCAAAAAAAACAACGTATCTGTAAAAGTCAAATGGATAAAAACACCCAAGATATAAAAGAAATTGGGAAAGAGCTAAAACATTATAAAGATATCCAAAAAGAAAGAAATGAGAAATTTCAAGAGATAATGAAAAAATATATTATCAAACTTGAAATTACAGATATCAATCCTCAAAAAATTGGCGAAAAAAATAGTGCTGGCGGAAGCGATACTCCTAAGGGAATGTTAGCTTATACTTTATCATATTACAAAATGATTTGTGAAAATAAAGATGCATTGGTAATGCCTTTAGTCTTAGATACATTAGTGCAACAAGACCCTAGCCCTAAAAATATATTGCAAATGTTTAATTTAATATTAGAAGTATTTCCAAAGGATTGTCAATTGATATTGGCAACAACAAATTTATATAATTTAGATTTCAAATCAGAACCATATAGATTTTTAGATAAAAATCATGTTCTTTCAAAATGCGATTATGAAAAAGTAAAAGATGAGTATAATCATTATTTAGATTTAATTGAAATGTTTACAATTGGAATTTAACAACACTTTTCACTACACATGAGTTTAACAAATTATAATCAACTTCGTTAAACAAAGTAAATTCTCATAAAAATCAGTGCCAAGTTGTGGAAAATCGTGAAAAAGCGTTTGGGGTTGGGCAACCCGAGACAGTCCTCATAACCCGAAGGCCGTTGGTTCAAATCCAGATCCCGCAAACAATTATAGCAAAGGTTTTAAGTTTTTACTTAAAGTCCTTATGGTTTGACAGGACAGTGTTGGAAAATTTTTCAAAATTTTAAATTTAGGTGGAACTTTATTCTAATTTACTCGGAAGTATAAAAAGAATTTCAAAATATGAAAAAAGTTTGTGATATAATTCTTTGATAGGGATATTTTATATTATGTTAATAAAAAAAATAAATATTGCTAAATATGCATTGAAAATGA
>CALVAU010000007.1 GCA_944325615.1 Candidatus Gastranaerophilales bacterium
GATAAAAATTCAGACTAATGTCGTTAAAAATAGTGCCGAAATAAATATTTTAAATAATGGAGAAAAAATCCCCGATTTGTTCATAGAAAAAATTTTTGAAGAAGGACATACAACTAAAAACTATGGCAGTGGATTAGGGCTTTTTATATGTAAAAATAATTTTAAGTCTATGGGAGCAGATTTAAAACTTTTAAAATCAGACGATGATGAGACTATCTTTCAAATAACTGTTCCGATTAAAAATTCTTAATATTCTGTTTTTTTCTGACAAATAAATATTATTTCTGTTTTTTATATAAATATGTAGGAAAAACAGGGAAAATTATGGATTTTTTTAATTCGCTTTCAGAAGTGGCGAAAAACAGAAAAAACTTTAAAGTATGGGAACAGGAACAACGAGATAAGCAAGCTCAACGTGATGAACTGCAAAAAAGACGTCAATATTCTGAAGCAGAAATAGCTCAAGCAAAACAGCTTGGTGAGAGAATTATCGATGTTGTCGATATAATGGACAATCATTCAGAAAACGTTGCAGAAAACGTAGAAACGGCAGTGCAACCGTTTATAGGGTTAGCACCTATGGCAACAACTGCTCTTGCAATATATGTATTCTATAAAACTGGGCTTGTACCAATGAAATCAAAAGGCAGAGAAATCATTGACAAGATTTCTAAAAATAAGAAGGCTCAAGTTTTAGTAAGTGCGATAAATCAAGAACGAAAACAGTTCAGAAAATCTGCTAATGATATCGATAATACATATTTTTTGAAAAAAGCTAACATAGATAAAATAAGGGATGCTAAGCTTAGAAAAGAGGCTTTAGCTATTCATAATGAATACTCTGCACTTTTAAAACCGATTAAAAAAACTTTTAAAAGAGGAATTTTCGGTGTAGTCGGAACTGCAATAGCGTCTTTTGTTGCTGCGAATATATTTGCGGCAAAGCTGCAGGTGGATAGCTCTAAAATTGCTCGTTTTCAGGCAAGAAAAGTCTTGGAAGATCCGAAAGCTTTTGTAAATTATACTCCTGAACAAATAGCTGAGGCAAAAAAATACATAGAAGAACATCCTGAACTTGAAAAAGAAAAGAAAAAAGAAAAATTAAAAAGCGGGATGATAAAAAGTATTGTAGGTATTATAAGGGATAGACGTGCTTATTTAGATGCAAAAGCAAAGGATACTGATACCTCAAAGAAAATAACAAGAACTTTATCAGCAGATGAGATTGCAGAAGCTCAAAAGGATCGTGATGTTATTCAAAGAGCTGTAAAAGTGATGAATAATGAAGCTGAAAAATATTCTGAAAATATGGAAATAACAGCTAATGTTATTATGGGTGCAACACCTATTGTCGGTGGTTTGATGGGTTGGATTTCCGGGCTTATACTTAATAAATCAGGATTAAATGATAAGATGATATCAAATTTTGTAGATAAATTGAATGACCAAGGGGTTAAGGATGCTTATAATCATTTTAGGGAATTAAAATCTCCAAAAGCTCCAGGATATACTGTTCGTTGGGGTAAATTTATAAACAAACTAATGGAAAGCGGTCACCAAAGTGCATTTGATGAAAACGGTTGCTATATTCCAAAGGATAAAAAATCTATAGCAAAAGAAATGTCTTTGATGCGTAAGAAAATTATGACACTTCTAATGTCGCATAAATGGGCAAACAGTAAAGTGCTAGGACTTGCAGCTGGATTTATTTCTGCAATTCCAGCATCACTTATCGCGTTAAATCTTCAAAAATCATCAGCTCGTGCAGGGCGATATAGCGCAAAACGAGAATTAGAGAAAAATCCCCAAAACTTTATTGGTTATACTGATGAAGAATATAATCAAGTAAAAGATATAAAGGGTAAGAAAAAATCTTTCGGGGAAAACTTTAAAGAATATGCTATGTTTATTCCAAATGTCCTGAAACAGTATTGGGCATATAACAAATACAAACGTAAAGAGTTTAAAGAGCATCAATTGTTGACTGAACAGCTGCAAAAACAAGAAGTTACAGAAGAGCAAATGCGTGATGCAAAAAATCTGCAAAGAAAACTATTTAATACTTTCGAAAAAGTAGATGACAATTCGCAGTTGTATTCAGAATCTATGGAAGCTGCAACTGAAATTATGCAGCCGGTTGTAATTTATTCTGCTCAAGCTGTTATGTTTGCACCAATTGTCTATGGTGTAATAAAGCTAATTAAAGGTAAGCAAGCTCCCGGTGACTTTTTCGTTTCAGCCAGTGAAAAAATAGCAAATGCTTCTAAGTTATTAAAAAGCAAAGTCTTTAAAAAATATCTTGATAGCGTAGAAAAAGCTATTCCTCAAAGAATTGGAGATTTGGATTTGAAGTTCAAACCAATAGCTTCATTAATAAAGGATATCAACTTTAAAGAGAATACGTTTAGTGAAGTCTTAGAGGGTATTTTCAGAAATGTTGATTCATGTATCGAACAAATTCATAAAATGGATGAATTCCAACAAGTTTCAATGTTAAGAAGTCTTAAGAGTTCAGTTCAAAAAATATTAGATGTATTAGATGTCAAACCAGGTGCTGAATTAGCTCAAGCCGATGATAAAGCTGCAATGTTAGGCCAAATTGCCCCGTTACACAAGCTAGTTTACGCTCTTGAGGAATTCTCCTCTTATAAATATTCAGCTCAGGCACGTGCTGATATGTTGAGTTATTTGTTTGGTAAAAATAGTTATCAACTAAATGAAACAATGTCATTATCTATTTCACAAGAAAGAATGCGAAATGCTACAATTTCTATTGCAAAAATTTTAAATTCTGTAAATGAAAAATATCTTGAAAAATCAGGTCAAGCTGAATTAATTGAGTATATGCAAAAAGTAAAACCTGAGAAATTATTTAGTTTTGATGATGTACTTAAAGAACAACTGATTACTATGTTAAGGCAAATAGGTATTGCTGATGCTAAATTTAAAGACCTTGGTTCTATTTTTTCTAAACTTAAAAATATGAGTAAAGCCGATTTTAATTCAGTTTTAAGAGGTCAAAAAGTCATTACAGGTTTTGCAAAAACCGGTAATAAATCAGAGTCAATGTCATTTAAATCTATAATTTCATCATTGAAAAATAAATATAGTGCCAAAAGTGAGGATGAAGTAAATGAAATTATGGATAGAATGGGTTTGGGCAGTATGGATAAGGCTAAATTAATGAAAATCCTTGATAACTTTGAAAAAATGCTTGATAATATTCCTTCAGAAGAAATTGAAAAAATTCAACAAACGCTTTTAAAAACTTTAAAAGAAAATCCTGATGAATTTATTAAGATGGTCGGAAACGGTAAGATTTTTACAGTACTGTTAACTCCGATGTTGGTAAAATCTGCAGCAGCTGCAGGTATTAGTTGGATTGCTTTAAATATAATAGTTACTTGGATGATTGAAGCTTGGCTTGCGGATATGCAATTAAAAGCAGGGCGACTGGGTGTTATGAAAGCTATGGAAGCTCTTCAAAATCCGGCTTATTATGCTGATGTAGAGCCTGATAATAGCAAAAATACCCAAAATGTAACTTCTACAAATACTGTTAATTCAAATCTTTTAGCTAATTTGAAAAAATAAAAAAAGGAAACTTATTTAAGTTTCCTTTTTTTATTGATAATGGTGAGAACTATTTTTTTACGGGTTCCATAGGTTGCGGCTCTGGCATTGGTGTCGGATAAGGTCTCATTGGACGGCAATTGCCTTCTTTTTTACATTTTTTTCTAGCCTTTTCGAATTTTTTTCTTCCTTCTTTTTTCATTTTTTTGAGTTCTTTTTTCTGTTTATCAGTCAATAGTGCTTCAAAATCTTTCATGTTTTGCATTCTCAATTCATGAGCCTGTTTTTTTAGGTCTTTAATTTTTGCATCAATTACGGCAATTTTTTCTTTTTGCATTTCAACAGCTATACGAGAGCGTAGAACCATTTCTTTTTCTTGTTTTAATTCTCTGATTTGTTTGAAAATAGGCTCCATTTGTTCATGACTTTTTTCTCTTAGTTGTTTTGCTTGAGCTTTTTGCTCATCTGTTAATTTTAATCTTTTTTCAAATTCCGCAACTTTTGCTTGTTTGTTTTTGCAAGGAGGTGGTGGAGGAACATCAAATTCCGGTCTTCCTTCTTTTACTTGAGGTGTTGGAAGTGTGCTTTCAGCTTGTGGTAAAACTTGTTTGGTCGGAGTTGTAGTTGCTGTATCTGCTGCAATTGCTCCGGTTGCTGTGAATGCTACAAGTGCTGCTAATAATAAAGTCTTTTTAATCATTTTTCCGTCCTTTCTTTTACATAAGGTCTTTCAACTTTTCTGCTAATTCTTTTTTTGCGTTATATAGTCTTGATTTTACTGTTCCTAGCGGACATTTTAGTTTTTTTGAACATTCTTCATAACTCAAGCCTTCTATTTCGCATAATAATATTACTTCTTTGAATTTTGGCCTTAATTCATTTATTGCTTTAATTATTTGTTTTTGTCTTTCTGTTTGTATAAGTTTTTTTTCTGGTGAGAATTTTTTATCTTGGATTATAACAAGTACATTTTCATCACTTGTTGTGATAGCTTGTTTTTTTCTGTAAGCGGATTTTAGATAATCTTTTGAAACATTTTTTGCAACAGTAGTTATCCAGCTTGAAAAACTGCCTTGTTCTTTGTATTTGTCAGCATTTTTCCAAACTTTGACATAGACTTCTTGTTCAAGATCTTCGTTTTCTTCCTCTTTTGTAATAAGTCTTATTATATTTTTTACGTTTTGTTTGTTGTGTTTAATTATTTCTCTTAGATCCATTATTCCACCAGTAAAAAGCCATAGGAATCAACAGGAAATCCGTAATCTTCCGCTGATAGCGTTTCACCGTATTTTATGTAATCCATCATATCCTGATTTGTCCCTACTACACCTATTGAAGCTCCACCAATTACAAGAGCAAAAAGAATACAAGCAACTTTGAGATGATGCGGTGCAGTTCTTTTCTTTTTGTAGAAAGGTTTAACTTCACTGATTAATTCTGAAACTTTATCCATTTTTTCTTGCTCAGCTCTGCAGTCTTCACAAACTTCTAAATGTTCTTTTAAAGTTTGTTCATCTGCAAAGGTGAATAAAGCTTCGTATTTTGTACATTTATCCTTCATTTTTGTAACCTCTTATACCATTATAACGAATTTGAAAATAAAAAGTTCATTTTTTATTTAAGTTTTTACAAATTTGTTTTGAAAATATTAATATTTGTAATATTATTTCAAAAAATAGCAAAATTTCAGATTTACACATTTTAAAATCGAGTGGAACTATGAAAACAGCGATTGCAGATAAATTAAGAAATACAGCTCATGCTCTTGGTATAAACAATAAGCCTACTTATGTAGTTATGGCTATTGCCGCAGTCAAGGGTATTTGTCGTCCAACATTTACTATGATGGACAAAAAAGAAGATCCAAAGACTAAAAAATATACCGCAATAAGAGAAGGTCTGACTGAACTTATTGCAATTCCGGTGTATTGGGGGCTTGGAGAGTTATCAGCTAAAGTTGCTAAAAAAGTATTACCGCCAGAGTTACATAAAAAAGGTGCTAAAAATGCTATGTTTATTGGTGTGTGTGTAGCAGCACTGTTAGTAATTCCGGGACTTTGTTCTGCTGCAATAAAACCGATAATGGGTAAGTTTTATCATGACAAAGATTCTAAAAATAAAACAGTTCAATCAGGGCTTGATATAGAGTCAGAAGCTCCAAAGTTAGAAATAAAAGACAATATATATAATAATTCGACTATAATCAAACGTCCTAGTATTCAGAATTTCACTTCAAGAGCTGAATATGGAATGAAAGTAGGTGGCGTATGATTAATGGAATAGGAAGAGTTCTTACAAGTAATTCATTGAATAATATCACCTCTAATACAAATTCTCAGGTGATGTTAGAAACTACTCTGAAATCAATCGGACGACCAGGTTTTATTCTTATTGATAATGAAATTAATGAAGATACTAAAAAATATGCAGCGGCAAAAGAATTTCTATATCAAGCAACTTGTTTGCTTGTATATGCAGCATTAGTTGTACCTGTATTCAAAAAAGGTGCCTTTAAAATGGCGCAAAAACTTTTTGATAAAGAGCAAATTGGGAATTTTTCTTCACTTAAACAATATAACCATTACTTAAAGCTTTGTGATTCCTCTTTGAATAATAGAAAAATGACTTTAAATAAAGAAATTAAAGGTGTATATAAGCTTGATAACGATGGTAATAAAATAAACAAACTTGTAAAAGATGACTATGATGAAATTGCAGTTAAGGAGTTATTGAAGGAAAATCCTAATACCTTTACCGACTTGAAGGGCACTATTGAATTAGGAAATATTGTAGGGTCTGTATTCGGGCTTGCTATTTTTGCACCGCAAGTATCTCATGCTTTCATTCACCCTGCACTTAAGTTTTTAGGGCTTGAAAAACCGGAGCCAAAAACAGAAAATACAAAACAGTTAGATAAAAATGCATAAATATTAAATTTGTTAGATTATAGCATTTTTTAAGTATTCAATAGAACGATTTGATAGTAATTCTGCTTTTAATTTTTTGTTTTTTCTTTCTTTTTTAGGCAATTCAATTTTATCAACAATACCCCAATTTGAATTAATAGGTTGGAATTTGTCATGCAACGGATCAGTTATGTATTGAGTCAACGCTCCGAGCATGGTTGTTTTAGGAAGAGTTAAAAGTTCTTTGCCCTCAATATAATTTGCCATGTTGATTCCGGCTAAAAGTCCTGATGCAATTGATTCTGTATAGCCTTCAGTTCCAGTAAGTTGTCCTGCAAAGAATAAATCTTTTCGTTCTCTTGTCTGTAATGACGGGTTCAATACTTTAGGAGAGTTGATAAATGTGTTCCTATGCATTACGCCATATCTTACGATATTTGCATTCTCTAATCCCGGAATTGAGTGAATCAGTTCTTTCTGACTGCCCCATTTTAGATTTGTTTGAAAACCTACAAGATTGAATAATGTTTTTGCTGAGTTATCCTGTCTTAATTGTACGACAGCATAATTCTCTACTTCGGTTCTAGGATCAATAAGTCCGATAGGTTTCATCGGTCCAAATCTTAGGGTATCAACGCCTCTTGATGCAAGAACTTCAACTGGCAGGCAACTTTCAAAGAATTTTGCATTTTTTTCAAATTCTTTTAACTCAATTCTTGGTGCGGTTGTCAAAATTTCATAAAATTTTTCATACTGCTCTTTATTCATAGGACAGTTTATATAAGCCGCGTCACCTTTGTTATATCGATTTTGCCAGAATGCAATATCAAAGTTAATACTGTCAGCTTCGATTATCGGAGCTATTGCATCAAAAAAGAACAGATGTTCGTTTTTTGTGAATTTCTTAATGCTTTCAGAAAGCTCTGCACTCGTCAAAGGTCCAGAGGCTATTATTGTCGGAGTGTCAGGAATTTCTGTTATTTCTTCTTTAATAAGTGTGATATTTGGATTATCTAAAATTCTTTTTGTAACTTTTTCTGAAAAACCTTCTCTATCTATTGCAAGAGCATTTCCTGCTGGAATTTGCGATTCGTATGCTATTTTAATCAGCTCCCCGTCTAATAATTCCATTTCCTTTTTTAATAGTCCGCTTGCATTAGTTACATCAAACGAACCTAAACTGTTAGAGCATACAAATTCTGCACATTTTTCTGTTTTGTGCGCGCCAGTCTCTTTTTTAGGGCGCATTTCGTATAATTTAACTTTTATTCCGCGTTTAGCAAGTTGTAAAGAGGCTTCAGAGCCTGCTAATCCTGCACCGATAACTGTTACTTCCATATAAAAATCCTATTATGAAGCAAAATTAATGTCAAATAAAAAACACTTGTGTTTATTCAAGTAATGTTAAGAAATATGAATAAAATTATTATAATTGTAGTATATTACTTGAAAATTTTTGGCGGATTAAGTATAATTATTACACTTAATCTTTTAAATTACATTTACATCTTTGTTAATTTTTTTTAAATTGTACAGACAAATGGGGCAATAAATGTAAGTCGAAAGTTTTTAAAATAGTATGTGTGTAGTTATTAGTAAAGTAAAGTAGGGATATGTCAGTAAAAGCAATTAATTCTTTAGAAAATACCCGCCAGAACAGATTGGGTCAAAAAAATGTAAAATCACAATATAATCAGCAATTTACAGGTGGTTTTAACCCTGTCGTTACAGTAACGGATGCAATTTCAAGAGGCGGTTTTGCCGCATCTTTCATAGCACAAGATGGTTTGGGTATGGTTGCACCAAGAATTTGGGAAGGCTTGAACCGTGGGCGTAAACGCGAAAAAGACCCTGTAACCGGAGAAGAAACAGGTAAAAAAATCGGACCTTACAACTGGACATTTGCACGCAGAGAGGGTATAAGAGAAATTCTTTCAGGTCCGAGTGCTTTCTTGATACCTGCAGGAATTATGGCTGTTATCAAAAAATATTCAGGTAAAGCTAATAATGTACCTGTAAATATGATTAATACGTTCAGTGAAAAATTCCAAGATGTTGCAAAAACTAATTCTGAAGTAATTAAGAATATTACTGATTTTAAAAATGTTGAGCAAACAAAAGCTATTAAACAAGATTTTTATAAACAAGTTTTGAAAGCAACTTTAGAATCTTCAATTCCTAATGCTAAAGATTTCAATTATGATGCTAAGGCAACAGAAATGGCTGAGGAATTGTTACAGATAGAGAATGCTAAATCAAAAGGTTTCTTTAAACATTTTATCGGTACTTCAACTCCGGGCATGAGAGAAGATTTGACTTCAGATTTTGTAGGCAAATTTATGGATCTTGTCAAAAAGTATGAAGATCCTACTAAAAACGGACTTAGTGCTTCAATAGATGTAAAATGGAGAAAAACACCAGTATCTGGATCTTTCGATAAATTAATCGGAAACCTTTTTGATTATACTGATGATGCAATAAAATCAACTCACAAATATTTGAAAAATACAGCAGAACCTAATATTGAAAACTTTATGAAATCATTTAGTCTTCGTCGTTCAGGTTCAAGAGTTTTATCTAACTTTGGTATGTTCTTTGCTGTTGTAGGCTTCTACGATATTATTCCAAAATTATATAATATCGGTCAGTCAGAGAATTCAGATGAGATAAAAGATACTCCAGAAACACAAGAAAAAACTGCTGATAACAAATCAGTCGAAAATAAAGCAGAAAAATCTGATAATGATAAAAAGTCAGAAAATATTCCATTCAAAGGAGCAATGGCAAAAGTTAATGAAGAAATCGGGCAGCAAGTACTCAAAGGCAGCTGGCTTAAAAAGCTTTCTGATACATTCGAATTTGACGGTGCTTCAATGTCAGTACCTGCTATGTTGACTTTGTTATTCGGGTTCTGTTTACCGCCAAGATTGCGTGATGCAAAAGGTGAGCATGACAGACGTGAAATTTTAGTTCGTGATGTATCAAGTTTCACAGCTATTTTGTTTGGTGCAAAAGCTTTATCAAGAGGTTTTTCAACTTTATTTGCAAAACTATCAGGTTTGGCGCTTAACGTAAAACCTGCAGACCATGACAAAGGACTTATATATAAGGTTAAAAACTATGTAACAGCAGGCGGCGGCGTAAATGTACTTGGCAGTGAACAGTTGTCAGCAAAACATAGTAACTTAAAACAATATAAAGATGAAATTCTAGGATATATTGATTTCTTAAATAAAAACGGTGGCGATCCAAGAAAAGTATTTGCAATGGATAAAGAAGTAAAAGCAGCTGCTGAAGAAATTTTGAATGGCAAGAACCTTAAAGATGTTTCTTTAGAAGATTTGGAAAAAGCTTTCAAAAAGGCTAAAGAACAAGGATCAGCAGCCCTAGATAAAATTTATAAAGCTTTTGAAGATCCTAATAACAAGTTTGTTCGCAGAGCAAAAACTTTGAACAGTTCATTTGAATTTGCATCAATAATCTTGTTAGTTCCGGCATTTATGATATGGCTAGCTCGTTATTGTGAAAGAATGACAGCAAGAAATAAAGCTAAAGCTCAAGAAAATATTGCTCAAAATCAACAAACCAGCCAACAAGATATTCAAGCTAAGAAAAATCTTGGTTTAGTGTCTCAGGTTTCTAACCAGAATCAAATAGCAAAAGTTTCAATGGCAGGTTTTATAAATAAAAAATAATTAAACTCCTGATATACAGTTACAAAAAAGCTCCTCAAATTAATTGAGGAGCTTTTAAAATAATATAGAAATTATTATCAATTATTCTTCAATAAGAGCATTAATTTCAGCAACCATTTCATCAGGATCAAAACCGTGTACTTTAGCTCCTGCTTCTAGGTTTTCAAAATGTGCAGCTGCGCATCCGATGCATCCTAATCCGTATTTTTGAAATACTGCAACACTTTCAGGACAAGCTTGAACTATATCCATAATGTTCATATCTTTAGTAATTTTTTCAGCCATATATACCTCCTTGACTTTTTATCACAAATCCTTAAAAACATTATACAACAAACAAGAAGGATGTGTAATTTATGAAGTTTTTAAAGGATCTTTTCAAGGACGAAGAAAAAGTTATAGGCCTGTGCTCATTTAACAAAAAAAACGGCAGAGTATCTTATACCTATACTCCGCAGTTCAACGCACCAAAACTTATCTATAACACAAATACTAAAAACAATTTCTTTCTGCTATAGACCTTGTTTTATGCGAGTAAATCAAGATTTTCTGCACAAATGTGAGCACCGCAAAGTTCTTCTCGTGTAAAATCACTTTTAGTTCTCGGGTGTTCCAAGTTTGCAGTAAAATTAAAAGTGTTTTTCACAAAATTATTATTGGGTTGTAAACTTGCATAGTTTACATAATTTGAATTAATTGCTGGGTTTAATTTTGTGATGTTTAATCCGAACATAATAATCTCCAATATTCCCTTATATTATAATAAAGGAAATATTGGCAGAAAAATTGCTTATTTTTTATTAAATATTACAAAATGTTAAGCAACTAAATCTAAATTTTTAGCTAAAGTCTCGCTGCCTGCGACTTTTGGGTAATAAAGGTTATGTCCGCCTTCAGTTACAGAGGTAAACAATCCGCTGTTAAAGAAATTCTTTTCAGTCGGAGCTTTTTTCTGCGTCTCAAAAAAGTTGACAGCTTGAACTTTAGGAATGTAGTTTTGTTGAATTTTGTCTATGTTCATTTTAGCTCTCCAAATATATAAACGTATTTAATTATGCTAAAAATCACTA
>CALVAU010000008.1 GCA_944325615.1 Candidatus Gastranaerophilales bacterium
AAGCAGTGAATATAAAATTATTAGCTTAAAATTAGAAAATCTTTTAAAATAAAATGTATGGATATTTTTGATAAACTAGCTAAATCAAAATTCAGAAGCAGATTTAAACTACGTACAAAAGAACTTGAGTACATCAAGACAAAAGGTCTTGATAAAATGTACTCTCACGCCTGTGATTTTATAAGAGACAGGATTGCTCCAGCTGAAATTCCAAATGATGGAAAACAACCCCCGATGCGTGGTCAGCCAGTATTTATTGCACAACACGCAACAGCAACCTGTTGTAGCGGCTGTATTAAAAAATGGTATCACTATTCCAACGGTATTGAGCTAACTCAAGCTCAACAAGAACACCTTGTCTCTGTAATTATGGAATGGAAAAAACGACAAATAAAATAGTGAAAACTATTGATTAATGCCAAATACATTATAATCAAACGTAAATTGTATATCTACGCTATCGCCTTTATATTCTTGTGGCAATGGTTTAAATGGCGCTGTTAAGTTAACCGCTCGCATAGCGGCTCTGTCGGCTGCAGGCATACCTGATGACTTAATGACGCTTTGAGAAATAAGCCTTCCATCCTTGGCAATTTTAAATAAAAGTATAACTGTTTTACTTTCGTTGCCTTTTGGTGGTTCCCAATTCATTTTTATTCTTCTTTGCAACTCTCGCATATATGGTCCAAAATCGGGATCATTATTAGACGTGACACTTGAATTAATATTGTTTGTCTTATTTAAGGAGTTTGCTATAATATTTGCATTATATAGTAATGAATTTGAATCTATATATTTAAATGATTTGGCTGTCTTTGTTGTATTGGTATTAGCTAAAGATTTATCTTTTTGGTATTTTGAGAATTTGCAGGAGGAAACAATACCAGCTAAGTCATTTTTAGACTGTATAGTCACCACAATTTCTTCCTCTGCTTTGTTTTCGTAGTACTTTACATTATAATAAACGCTATTATTATTTACTTTTACACTATCACTATCTAACCATATAGTCTGTTTGTTATCTCCAACTTTAATCCAATTTTCAGCTTTTGCTGGATATGCAACAAATACAAATAAAGAGCATAATATTATAATTTTAAAACAATGCGTTTTCTGCCTCATTATCAAAGGACTCCTGTTGTTGTTTTGTCGGCTTAGAATTTTTTTTAGTAGAAGTTTGTTTATGTGTAGCATTATAATAATTTTTCATATTGTTTAGTTTTAACTTAGCGTAAGTTGCATTGTAGTATTCGTATGGATCATTATTAATGATCAAATCAAGAATTTCTATTGCTTTTGTATAATATTCTATTTGTGCATAACTAATTGCTAAGTTATATGCGGTTTCTGTATTATATGCTATATCTAGTAGATTCTTTAAATAAGGTATTGCCTCTTTATAATTATCTCGATTATAAAAATGATATGCTAAGTAAAAATTAGAATTGTAATCTTTTTTGTCAAGTTGTACTATTTTTTTATGAGTTTGAAGCAATTCTTCTTCTTTACTCATGTTGCTATATATTTGGACAAAAGCTTTTAAGAGTTCAAGATCTTTTGCATTTTGTTTTATTGCTTTGTTGGCATAGTCTAAAGCAATTTCATTCTCTCCCTTTTGAACATATATTTCAGCTAATCTTTTTAATGGCTCGTAAAAATTCTTTTTGTGTTCTAATGCACTTTTGTAATTTGAAATTGCAATATTAGTAAATTTGTTATCTCTGTATATTTCACCTAGGTAATAATAAGCTACAGGATTATTGTTTGAATCTATCTCATCCTGAAACAATTGAGCTGCTTCATCAATTTTTCCTTCTTTGTATAAAATTTTTGCTTGTTTTATATTTTCTGGCATATTGCCTTCTAACAATTTTGACTCAGTAATACTGTTATTATCATGCGGGATAATTGTAACATCAGTATTTCTGTTTACTAGGTAAAAAATCAAAAATACAATTGCAATTGAAAAAATAATGACAAAAGTTATTATCAGACTATATTTTAAGAAAGAATAATTTGATTTACCTATTTGTTCATCGACATCCATAGAATCAATCTTATTTTGTATGTTATCCTTTATTAATTCATTTTCAAAAGAATTTTGCCCATCTTGTTTTGTTGCAACCTCCTGGCCACTTATATCTTCACAACAATATGGACAAATTTTCGTGTCAAAAGGTATATACTCTCCGCATATTGGACATTGCTTATTAGTGATTTCTTGCATGTTAATTTTCCTCGTATTCACAAGCGTATAAATCAGATAATCCTACACAAGTAGTGTAACCATTTTTGCAAAAGAATGATTTATATGTTACTTTACATTTGATCTTTCTTGTAGCTTTATCATAATCCCAAATGCTAAGTAAATATGCTTTACCTGGCTTAGATGTCAGAATTGCATCTGCAGAACAAGTATAAGAAACCGCGTCTTTATCATAGTTTTCTTGTTTTTCATATTGCGTTATAACATCTAATGTATTATTTTTAATCCCATACAAATCTGTGTCTTTTATTAAATCACTGAGCAAACTTTTCACTGATGAATCAAAACAGTTTGGCAATACAAATTTTGCATTTATATCAAATTCATTGAAAGATATTTTTTTATAGTTATATTCAATTTGTGTAGGCGTTTCATTTATGGTTGCGTTAATTAAACAAGAATAACCTTTTTCAATTCTTTTTATCTTATGAGCAGATTCTTTTTCAAACATAACATCACTAATATCGTGATAATTAGTGATTATATAGTCCTTCAGGCGTGCTTGAATTCCAGAATTTTTACAGCTTGGTACATACGTTACAAATATTGCTCCAAAAGATACCAATAATGTTATAACTAGGATAAAAGAAAGAATAAGCCACTTGTTTTTTATCTTATTCAATAAATTACTTAAAAAAGAATTATAAACATTGTGATTTTCTTCTTTGTTTATCCATTCTCCACAGAAACGACATTTTTTTGCAGATGCTTTGATTTTTTCAGCACAATAAGGACAAGAAATTTCCTCATCTATCCAATTTCCACAAAATCGGCATTTTTTTGCTTGTTCATTTATTTCAGCGCCACAAAATGGGCATTTTTTTTTGTTATTTTCTTCCATTCTTAAATCCTACATTTATACTATTGCTCCATTATATGACCTAAATTTTGGTACAACAAGTTCAAAATATAATATATAAACTTTTATTTATAAAAATACACAATTATATCAATCTTTTCAGATTAGTGTCGAAATATCAATTACTTACTAGATAAGTAATATTAAATAGAATGATTGCTTAGAGTTTTATATTTATCATACCTGCTAGTGCTAAAAATCTGCATAAAAAAATATTATTGTATTAGGCTTTTGAATTGCAATTCCTGAAGTATAGCGTTCTTTATCTTCTTTTTTGTGTAAAAGACATACATAATCTTGAGACTTTAATTCATTTATATACAACTCTACGCCTGATTTGTATAAGTTTTCATTTGTCGTGAAAGATACACAACTTTTTTTGTACTTGTTTAATACATCATTAATATACTTTTCATTGCTATCGAACTTTAGATAATTTGTATTTTTGCCATCAAATGCATCTTCAATTTGAAAATAATAATTCGATATGTTTTCAGGTAGTTTATCAGGGAAATGCCTCATATCATAAAAGCCCGATTTCTTTTTTAGCGCTTTGATTTCTGTATCATACTGCGAAATGCCAGGCACTTTGGGACCAATGGAAAAAGGAGATAAAAAGTCTGATTTCAACATAAAGAAAAATATTTCAATAAATAATAAGTGAAAAAGGGTAAAGACGATAAGAAGAGATGTCGCAATATTTTTAGTTGTTAGTTTCCAGCTGTATTTTTTAGAAATTTTTTGTAATAGAAAAAACAATACTAGCGGTATGACAATAATAACAACCAAAACAATGCTAAAAACTTTTATAAAATCTATTCCCTGAATCAATAACAATATTGAAACAAGTGCAGAGATAATTGTAGTAATATTTAAAAATGTATATTTCATATGTAAATTATACTAGATTGATTTTAGTAATAGGATATTATTTAGTATCCTCGTTATACAAAAAGCTCCATAACGACATACTTAAATAAGCAGGAAGTACTCCCCCTCCGCAAAGAATAAAAATAAGTAAAGTTGAACTTAACCAACCATTGTCAACAAACTTAGAATAAATGGCCGCATACAGTAATATAGCGCTGTCAAAAAGTATTGCCTGAATTAAAGTCGAGGTTTTATCAACAATATTATCTTTGATTAGTTTTACTATTTTCTTTGTGTATTTGATTTTACTGCTAATAGTCAACAAAATCGGGAAAAATAAAAACTTGGTTATCCATACCAAAAGAACAAAAATAATTGTTAAAAGCGTAACCTTTGATATTTCAGAGACCGGAGATATTTTTAACACATTTACCAAATATATCGCAGCATAATATAAAAAACACAGATAAATATTAATGCATAAATATGCAATATTAAATAGAATTAAACCTAAAAATTTTAAGATTTTCATATTTGAATTATACCCAATCAGCATAAAAAAGTATTTTTTGTTAGCCAATATTAGAAGTTTGGGGCTGCTTTTGTTTCTTTTAACATTTCAAGATATAATTATAATAATTTTTTAGTAACCTCGTTATTCAAAAAACTCCAAAGAAGCATACTTAAATAAGCAGGAAGTACTCCCCCTCCACAAATGATAAATAATATCACTGCTATAGCAAACCAAGCATTCTCAAAAAAACTTGAATAAATAGCAGCGAACAACAATACCGCGCAGTCAAAAAGTATTGCCTGAATTAAAGTCGATTTTTTATCAATAATATGGTCTTTAATTATTTTTATTAAATTTTTTGTATATTTGATTTTACTGCCTATAGTCAATAAAATTGGAAAAAATAGAAACTTTGTTATCCAAACAAGAAAAATGAAGCCTATTGTAATAAATATAACTAACAATATATTATCGATTTGCGGTATATTAAAGACATTTTCAGAATATATCGCGTCATAGTATAACAAACATAGATGAACATTAATGTATAAATATGCGATGTTAAATAGAATTAGCCCTAAAAATTTTAAAATTTTCATATTTAAATTATAACTAATCAAAATAAAAAAGTATTTTTGTTAGCACATAATATAAAACTAATACATTTTTTTATTTGTAGCCAAGATCAAAAATTTGCAAAAAAGAAATAAATCGTGTTTGTGTCATTATAAACAGAAACCCCTGACGTATATCTATCGTCTTGAGTGCTCCTGTGTAAAATACAAATCTTATCAGCCTTTTGTAATTCAGACGGATAAATATTAACGTCATAGCTATTTATTTTATTTTTAGTTGTTAATATTTCACACTTGCTGTTTTTTAACACATTATCGATATACTCTTTATCAATATCAAACCTGACATAATGTGTATTGTATCCATCAAAAGAGTCTTCCAGTTGAAAATAATAGTTTGTGGCGTTTGCTGGAATTTCTTGAGAAAAAAATGAAAAATCTCCATTTTTTGTGTCTGCTTTTATTTCTTTTAACATTTCATGATATTTTGAAACCTTTATAGCTCTGTCTTTTAGAGAATTAAACATCGCTACACCTATAAACAAAAATACAAGTAATCCAATGAGTACAAAGGTTTTAAATATGTTTAAAATACAAGATGAATATTTTGATTTAGAAAGTTTGAGCCAAGCTAACAATGAACAATAACTTAATAAGAACCCACCACCGATAAGAAGGTAAGTTATAATGCCAAATTTTTCAAATATATTAATGTTCAAAATCAATACAATAAAATCCAAAATAGCGGAAATAACAAGCATTGTGATTCTGTATTTTTTATTATTTGCTAAGTTTTCCCAAAAAGCCAAAGCTTTCATTTTATATTTTTTTTGAATTTCAAAAATTATCGGTAATACGCTTATCTTAAAAACCAAGTTTATAAACAAAGCAAGGAAAACAAATAAAAGGAAATAATGTTCTGCTCCACCATCCCAAAAGATAATCGCACCTATTATTCCCAAAAGAGTGCTAGGAATAATATTACTTGAAATAATTAAAGCTAAAATAGCAAAGATTATTTTATTCATTGTATAAATATATAAAATTTTTAATTATCTGTAAATAATCTAAACTTGTATTTTGTATTC
>CALVAU010000009.1 GCA_944325615.1 Candidatus Gastranaerophilales bacterium
GGAGAATTTTCTATTAATTTTTGGTAAATCATTAGAGCCAAATCGTATTCTTCGCATAATTCATGCGCTATTCCAAGTTGCAATATTGCATCTGGGTTATCGGGGTTTATTTGGATTGCTCGTACAAAATTTTTGATTGCTCCGCATGGAATTCCTTCTAAAAGGTGGCAAATCCCGAGTTCGTAAAAAGTTTCATAGCTGTCATCTTTTAGCTCCGCAGCTGTATTTAAGTATTTGATTGCTTTTGAATATTGTTTTAAATGTTTATAGCATACGCCAAGTCCATAGTAGCTTTCTGGGTTGTTTCTGTCGATTAGTATTGCATTCAAGTAATTTGATACTGCTTCTTTGAACATATTTTCCAAGCGTAGTGCTGTCGCTTTTTGGTAAAAGCTGTTATTTTCGGCTGTGTTATTATATATTTTTGTGTTTGAACTCACTTTTTGTAACCTCTTTCATTATTTATGATAGTGATTTTTGGGAAGTTGAAGAACGACCATTTGATGTATAGTTTATCAATCATTGGATTTATTATTTTTCTTGTGCTATAAAATTGTTATGAAAAAGTATTTGGTATGGCTTTTAATTTTGGTTGGAATTCCTGTTTTGGCAGATGAGGTGACACTTGGAAAAGTTGAAGCTCAAAAAATTGAGCTTCCTAAAACTGACGTTAAAGCTAAGCAGTCTTTGGTTGTAAATGATGAGCAAATTTTGCAGGAATTGGTAAACAGACAAAAAGAAAAAGATTTAGAAGATATTGAAAATCTTTGGAAAGGTACTGTTGAAAATAATCAGGTAATCGGGTTTGCATTAAAAAAATTAGCTACCCCTGAAAGTCAAAGAAGAATTCATTCATCATTGATGGCAAAAACTTTATCAGCAGTAGTTGCGGGTGCTTCTTTAGCTCCTTCATTAATCGGGGCTGATTATTTTACACAGTCATCAGCTTTTGCTGCAGGTCGTCTGGCTCAAAATTTGATTAACCGCAAAAATATGCCAACTGAAATTCCTTTGACAGATACTGAATTAATAGAACTTGCAGGGTTAGTTGAGAGTTTGCAGGACAAAATTATCACAGCATATTATAATTACAAAAGTTCACTATCTCAGTTGAAAGAAACAAGACAAAGACTTCTTTTGTATAACAAAAATTATGCAAAAGCTTTAGATGAAGAAGATTTGATGGAAATTACAATTTCTTCTGCTTTATATGACAATATGAGGGTTGAAGAATTTTATTATATGGAAAATGCTAAAAAATATCATTTGGAATTGCAACGTCTTGCAGGTAAAAAAGTTGTAGACAAGCTGAATTTGTATCAATTTAACTACAATTCTACTTTGGTAGGTGAAAAGGCGGTGGGTAAATGATGAAAAGATTTTTAATAACTGCTTTCATTTTAAATTTGGTGCTCCCGACTTTTGCAATTTCTTATGATGATATAAAAGTCCCGAAAGCTCCAGCTTATAGAACAGGTCTTTCAGAAGATCCTGAAAAAGAATATATGGAAGCAAAAGCTAAAGAAGATAAAGTTCATCAAGCATATGTAAAAAAAGATGCTGAACAATTTGATTCTACGGATTTGACTTTTGCTGATTTAAGTATCAAACAGATTTCACGTGAAGTTGCTGCAGATTTAGAACTTGATCAGGAGGATATGGTAGGCGATTTATCTGTCTTATGGCAAGGTGCAGCATCTCAAAGTGATACTATAAATTTTGCATTATACAAACTTGCAAATCCTGATGAAGATAAACCTGATGAAAAATCAGTAAAAAAAGTTCTTTCTACTATTGCAAGTATGTCTACATTAGTTGGTGCAAGTATGGGTAGTCCTATTTTGGCTACAAGTTCAATTATTGGCGGTAATGTATTAGGTATTATGTCACAGGACACTAAAGCTCTTAACTATAAATATACTAAAGTGACAGATGCTGATATGATTATTTTAGTTAGAAAAATAGAGGATTTACAGCAAAAAACAGTTGATCTTTATTACAATTATATGACAGCGCGTAAGAAATTAAAATTGATTGAAACAATCGCAGCTGACAGAAAACGTAATTATGAGCTTTCTCAAGAAATGTCAAAAGAAGTTATTTTGATTACTGATGCATATTATAGAACAGCTCTTGATAATCAAATGAAAGCAAGATCTGATTTTTATGCAAAAAGGGCTGCATTGGAACAATTTGTCGGGAATGAAGTCTTTGCCCAATTTGAAGAAGACTTGAAAAAACGTGAGAAAGATAAATCGTAAAATGGAATTTATTCCTTATGAAGTAAAAACAGGACAGGAAAATATGCAAATCGATAGTGATTTGCTTGAATATGCCATAAAAAATCAATTGAAAGAACCAATATTCAGACTTTATGGTTGGTCTCCCGCTTGTGTGTCTTTAGGTCGAAATCAAAAAAGTGATTTTTTAGACTTAGATTTTCTAAAACAAAATAATATTGATTATGTAAGGCGTCTTACTGGTGGTCGTGCATTGTTGCATGATAATGAAATTACATACAGTTATATTTGCCCTGCATCGTTTTTAGCAAATGGAGAAAATGTTGTAAATTCTTATAAAGAAATCTCAAAAATTTTGATTGATGCATTTAAAAAATTAGATATAGAATTGGATTTTGGCGGAACTAAAAAAGCTAATGGTCATAAGGATTATTGTATGTTAGTATCGACAGGTGCTGATTTATGTTATCAAAATAGAAAATTAATCGGTTCTGCTCAATTCAGAAAAGAAGGTTATATCCTCCAACATGGTTCAATTCTTTATGATTACGATAAAGAGTTATTGGAAAAAATTTTTAAAGAAGAAGTCGATACTTCATCAATAATTTCAATAAAAGAAATAAATTCAAATATAATAAAAAATGATATTGTTAAAATGTTAAGTAATGTAAACGATGTAAATCTCTTTGTTTGAGAGCCTTTTGACGATTTAGTTAAAGTTTATGAAACTTATCCATGCAATTTTTAAGAACAAAAAAACTTTATATAAGTACGGGGAATTAAAAAATTCACAGGGGATAAGGAAAGATGTTTAACGTATTACCAAATTATTCAACAATGATGCCAAATTTACCAGCTTATTGGTCTTTAGGTAACCGTCACTGGGTATCAAATTTTGGTGGATCTGTTCAACATAATATTTATCCAGATGGTTATTCTCCTTTAGTTTATGCTTTAGCTCAAGGTTTAGGTAACCCAAATCATATCAGCCAATGGAATCCTATGTTAATTGGTATTAATTTAGGTCAAGGTATGATGACTGATCCTGCTTTAATTGCGGCAGGCAATCAGGCAGCTGCAAATTTGGGTATGTCATTAGGTCTTAATATAAGACTTTCTTCTTTATTATCAAATTTAAGTGGTATTGAAGCTCAAATTTCAAGTATATTAAAATCTGATAAATTAGATGAATCTCAAAAACAACGTTTACAAGAAGTTATTGATGAAATAGCAGCATTGAAAGAACGTATTGGAGAAATGGCTAAAGGTCAACCTTCATTAGAAGAAGTTCAAGCTCTTCAAGGTGAAGTTCTTGAATTAACTAAAAAAGCATCTGAAGTTGCACAAGAAATCATAAATGAAATTAAAGATTCTCAAGCATCAGATAATACTGATGAAACAGATGAAACTGATGATGCAGATGGCACAAGCGATGTAGATGACGCTGATGATGCCGATGATGCTGATGAGGCTTCATCTGGCAATAATAAAACTGAAAAAGAAAAGAAAGAATTAGCATACTCAATGGAAAAAATTTGTGACAGAATTGAAAAAGCTGTAAGAGGTGCTGGTACAAATTATGATAATGATGAAAATGGTATTAAAAATATATTAACAGAAGAAATTAATAAAGATAACGTACTAGAATTATTCGCTGCTTGGGATAGAACTTATAAAGGAAAAGGTAGCTATTCAGGTGGGGATGATGATTATGGCCTAATTGGTACATTGATGAATGATTGTGAAGGATCTCAAAAAGAAGAAATCGCAATGTTATTAATTAGTGCATTAGAAGATAAGGCTCACGAATTAGGTATTGATGTTGCAAGCGAAGTATCAGCTGCTAAAATTGCATCTCATGGTGATTGGCATGTATGGACTTTGGGTATTACAACAAGAAATGATGACAAAATCTGTCAAGCTGTAAATGCTTTATATGAAAAAGTTAAAGCTGGAGCTGAATCTATTGAAGCTAAAAAAGAAGCAAAAGCTGATAAAGCAAGAGCTGATAAAAAAGCTAAAGCAGATAAAGCTAAAGCTGATGCTAAGAAAAAAGAAGCAGAAAAAATTGCGAAACAAAAAACTCAATTCAGAGATGATATGAGAGAAATTCTAGGTGATGATAAAGCTGAAGTTTCTGATAAAGTTCAATATGAAAATAATAAATTTGTTATAAGAATTGAAGGTAAAAATTACTATGGCAAAGATTATTTATCATTAGCAAAAGCTCTTGAAAAAGCAGGTTATGATCCTGCTAAGTATTTGAAAAAGCAAACTGTAAAAGCAGTTGCATAAAAAAGTTTATATTATGATTCCTCATATTTGGTAGAAAGAAAATCGTAGAAGAAAGTTAGTAGGTAAAGTGTGAAATTTTATCCCCTTAAAAAAGGGGATTTTTTTTATTATTGTGCAAGATAAATTTTTGCAATATCAATATCATTTTGAGTCGTAATTTTTATATTTTTATAACTTCCGTTAAGGATATAAACAGTTTGCCCTAATTCTTCCAACATTCCTGCGTCATCTGTAAAATTTTTACCATACAATTTAATATGAGCATCTTTTATTAAATTATATTCAAATGCTTGAGGAGTTTGAGTGTTATATAATTTAGCTCTGTCAATAGTTCTAACAATTTTACCGTCAATTACTTCTTTAATTGTATCGATAGTTTTAGTCGCAACAGTGAGAGCTTTTTTTGTTTTTACTTCTTCTATAGCGCTGTTTATCAAGTCTGTTGATATCATAGGTCTTGCACCGTCATGGATTAGAACATAATCACATTTAGAGGCTTTTAGTCCATTGAATACTGATTCTTGTCTTGTTGCACCGCCTTCAATAATTTTTACTTTTTGACTGTTTTTGAATATTTCTTTTAATTCATCAATGATATTAATATTAGCGCATATTATAATTTCATCAACTTCTGATTTTTCAAATGCTTCTATTGTATATCTGATTACTTCTTTATCATAAATTTTTTCTAAGAGCTTATTTTTATTTCCAAAACGCGATGATGTTCCTCCTGCTGGGATTATTGCGTTAACTTTGAAATTCATTTTTAGCTACTCCTTAAAATGATTGTATAATTTTTCATCAATGTTAGTGTAAAATCTTTGGTCTATCATTAGACCTGAATCGGAAATTTTTTCTTTTACCTCTCCTATTATCGTATAATCATTTAAGTTTTTCAATATGTCATCAGGAACAGTTGCAACAAGCTGATAGTCTTCTCCTCCATACAAAACTGTCTCCATATCAACAGATTTGTCATGTGGAATTTTTGAGGTATCTATAGATAAAATAACATCACTAGCTTTTGCAATTTGTATCAATGCATCTGCAAGTCCATCTGAAGTATCCATCATTGCGTAATCACAAGTTATATTTTCTGAAATCTGTTTAGAAAATTTCTTTTGAGCGACAGGCATGAGGTGTGCTTTTATAAATTTTTCAGGTTTATTTTTCCCGTTTAATAAAAGTTTTAAACCGTAAGCACTTGATCCATGTTCGCCAGAAACTATTATTTTATATCCTATTTTTGCGTTTTTACGGGAAGATATTTTCATACCTATAGTTGAGCCGATTGCAGTGACTGAAATATAAATTTTGTCACTACCTGTAATATCTCCGCCTACAATTTGTACATTATCTGATGCTTTTTTTGCTCCTTCATAAAATTCTTTTACAAAGTTTTCATCAACAGAATTCGGTAATGACAATGAAATTGTTAAATATTTAGGCTCTGCTCCTGATGCACAAACATCACTTATATTTACCATAACGGATTTGTAGCCGAGTTGATAAGGAGTGATAAAATCCATTTTAAAATGAACATCTTCTACAAGGCTGTCCTGTGTAATTACAATTCCTAAATCTTCTAAATAGGCACAATCATCGCCTATGTATGAGGAATTTAATGTTGATTTAATTATTTTGATTAATTCTTTTTCATTCATTATATATCGTGGTCAATAAGTGAAATAAATTCTTGTACCAAAGCAGAATTCCATTTTTTGCCTGAATCTTGTTTAATTATTTCAACAGCTTGTTTTGGAGTTAGTTCTGCTCTGTATGTTCTAGGTTCTGTTAATGCAAAAT
>CALVAU010000010.1 GCA_944325615.1 Candidatus Gastranaerophilales bacterium
TTGAATACAATTTGGACTCTTACCGCTGAATGTGAAGAACGTGATATTTCAATACAGGATGTAGTAGATTATTTATCAAACAATGGTGTTGAGCGTGCATATACAACAATTAAAACCGTTATGGACAGATTAACATTAAAAAGTATTCTTGTAAGATATAAGGTTGGTAAAAAGTTCTTTTATCGTGCAGCTATGAATAAGCGCGAAATGGCACTGGAAGCATTAAATACAGTAGCTGAACAATTTTTTGATAAAGATTATACACATATGATGCGTTTTATCGAAAAAGAATGCAGTGAGCTTTTAGTATAATGAATTTTAATTATCAAGAACGACTTCTTGCCTCTGAATTGGTAAGAAAAGCTTTGATAGGGTATATCCCGGTAAGAGAAGCTCTTTTGAATTTTCCGCCTGACACAAAAGATAAAAGTGTTCAGGCGGCATTTCATGCTCTTGTTCATTTGGAAGCTGATGAAGATTTAAGAAAAAGAGATTTGGCATATAAAGAAGTTCAAGATGAGTATTTGGAAATGATTTCACAAATACTTGAATCCGGAGAAGATTTGCCTGATAATATAATTAAAAATTATGAAAAATATTACAAAGAACCTAATATTCCACATGCAAAAAATGCATCAGGAAATATAAAAAGTTTTTTGAGGTATTTGAATATAGAATAAAGGAGAGATTATGAAAAAAATTCTTGCTTTAGTTGCAATACTTGCAGTATGTGCAACCTCAGCTCAGGCTTTCGGTTTTAAAAGCAAAAATTCCGAGTTTGTTCTAGTGCCGACTCTAAAAAGTCAAACTGAACAACAAAACAGAGCTTGGGTCGGAACTTTTCAAATTGTATGGAATGAATTCCAAGATAATATTGTAAAAGGTCCTATTAAATTCGTAGGTGATGAGAAAAATCCGACAGTAAAAGAATTAAATAAACAAAGATTTAAAGCTGACATGTTGAGTAAAAATACATATTACAAAACATACGGATTAATTTCACCTGAATTAAGGACTCAAATTGAAACTGAGATAATGGAACGTTTTAATGAAACAAGTGATATTTTAAGCTCTATTGATTGGACTCCCGCTCCTAGAAAATATCTTGTATATACTATGCTAAAAAAAGATTTTAAATTTATCACAGCGTTTGATAAATTAAAGCCTGCAAGATTTTCAAAGTTTTTAGGTAAGGTTAACTATTTTGGTATAGATGAAAATTCTGATGAAATGCTTGATAAGATGGTAGAAGTTCTTTTCTATGATTCAGAAGATGATTTTGCGGTTGCAATTAAAACTGACAGTAAGGATATAGTATATCTATACAGAACAGATGACAACAAGACTTTTGATAAATTGTACAGTGATATGATGATCAAAAAAGCAGGATACATGAACTGGCATGATTTTATGCCTCAAGATGAGTTGAGAATTCCTGATATCAATTTATATAGAATGCAAACTTATCCAGAACTATTAAATAAAGAAATTAAAGGTACGGATTTAGAAATCTCAGATGCAATTCAAACAGTTGAATTTACAATGAATAATGAAGGTGTAAAATTGAAAAGCGAAGCAGCAATAGCAACAAAGATGAGTGCAATGCTTCCTAATGAAGATGCAACACCAAGAAAATTCTATTTTGACGATACTTTCGTTTTGTTCTTGCAAGAATATGATAAAAAATTACCATACTTTGCTTTGAGAATTTATGATTTGAACTTAATTAACAAAACAGGTAAACCTCAAAAAGAAAAAAGCGAAACACCTTCTGAACAAAATGAAAAATAGTTTAATTATAAATACTCAAAAGATGCACCAAATTCGGTGCATCTTTTTTATTGACTAAGTTTTTTCAAAATAATATAATCAATTTATGGCTAAATTAAAATCAAAATGGATATGCACAGAATGCGGATATGAAACGGCAGGCTATTTAGGCAAATGTCCTGAATGCGGAAGCTGGGGAACTTTAGTTGAAGAAATTCAGTTTAACGAAAAAATGCTGAATTCAGCGGCTAATGAATTTATAAATACTGAAAAACCGAAGCTTTTGAAAGATATTGAAGTAGATGAAAGTGTAAGAATAAGTACCAATATTTCTGAATTTGACAGAATATTAGGCGGAGGATTTGTTCAAGGGTCTTTGGTTTTGTTGGCAGGAGATCCCGGAATCGGAAAATCTACAATTACATTACAAACTTGCGGTGAGCTTTGCAAAAACGGCAAAAAAGTTCTTTATATATCAGCAGAAGAAAGTGCCAATCAGCTTAAACTAAGAGCTGACAGATTATGTATAAATTCTGACAATTTATATATTTATCCGCAGACAAATATGGAGAATATAAAAACTCAAATTGAAGAAATTATGCCGGATTTTGTTGTGATAGACAGTATCCAAGCTATTTATTCAAATAATGTCGCAAGCACAGCAGGAAGCGTTTCTCAAATAAGAGAATGCTGTAATATCTTGATGCATATTGCAAAAAGTCGAAATATAACAACTGTTGTAATCGGTCATGTAACAAAAGACGGCAGTATTGCAGGACCAAAAGTTTTAGAGCACATGGTAGATACAGTAATATATTTTGAAGGTGATAAATATAAATCTTATAGGATGCTTCGTTCAATGAAAAATCGATTTGGCAACACTTCAGAGGTCGGAATTTTTGAAATGCATTCAAAAGGACTGAAAGAAGTCAAAAATCCAAATGAATTGTTTTTAAATGAGCGATCTCAAGGGGCAGCTCCTGGAAGTGCCATTATTGTGACAAATGAGGGTACCCGTCCGCTTTTAGTCGAAATCCAAGCCCTAGTCGGTACAACTCCGTACGCAGCTCCAAGACGGGTTACAAATGGAGTTGATTTAAGCCGGTTACACCAAATTCTTGCGGTATTGGAAAAACGAGTAGGATTAAACCTTTCAAAACAGGATGTATATGTAAACGTAATGGGTGGTATTGAAGTCGATGAGCCAAGTGCAGATTTAGGTATTGCTATTGCGATTGCGACTTGTGCAAGAGATGTTGTCGTTGACAGTCAGACTGTAATTATTGGCGAAATCGGTCTTTCAGGTGAAATCCATCCTGTCAATAATATCGAAAAACGCCTTAACGAAGCGATCGCAACTGGATTTAAAAAAGCGATTATTCCATATTCAAATGATGTGCCTGAAAATATTGGCAGAATTGAAATCGTAAAAGTCAAAAGGCTTATGGATGCAATTGCAGCTTGCGTTTCTCCGCAATAAATTATTTGGCTTTTTCAACACCTTTGGTATCTTTTATAATAAACGGTCTTACAAAAGCCCAAGTACCATATAGTGAAGTCAAAAGTCCGGCAGCCACTGTGCCTTTAAATAATTTTGGATTGCTGATAAGCCCGCTTAGTGTAACAATTGTAGTACCTGCCATGATGCCCAAGTAACCTTTAAATATAGTTCTTGGAACAACGATAGTATCTGTCATATCGGCAGAATTTTTTGTATTTTCATGAATTCTATCAAGCCAGCTTCTTTTTTGGGTGGAATTTCCTGTGAAATAATTTAGTTTTGTTGATGCTACTTTCATAGTATGATTTTACATTAAAATAATTATTTTTTAAATAAAATATTAACTATTTCTTAATAATTCAAAAGTACTAAACCTATTGATTAGTTTTTTTGTTGATGTTATAAAAGACATGTTATAGATTTACATAATAAGAAGGAGTAAAGACTTATGGTAAATGTAGCAATTAACGGTTTTGGTAGAATTGGCCGTAACACATTACGTGCTGCTATCAGAGAAGGTATTTTTGACAAAATTAATTATGTAGCAATCAACGACCCTGGTTTGAAACCAGAAGATGCTGCTCGTATTTTCAAATATGACTCTGTAATGGGCAAATTTGACGGTACTGTTGAAGCTTATGATGAAGGTATCATCGTAAACGGTAAAAAAATTAAATTCTTTGCAGAAAAAGATCCTGCTCAATTACCTTGGAAAGACCTTGGTGTTGAAGTTGTTGTAGAATCAACAGGTTTCTTTACAGATGCTGAAAAAGCACAAGCTCACATCGCAGCTGGTGCTAAAAAAGTTATCATCTCAGCTCCTGCTACAAACGAAGATAAGACTATCGTTTTAGGTGTTAACGACAAAGAATATGATCCAGCTAAACACAATGTAATTTCAATGGCTTCTTGTACAACAAACTGCTTAGCTCCTGTAGCTAAAGTTATCGATGAAAAATTCGGTATCGTTAAAGGTTTGATGACAACAGTTCACTCTTATACTGGTGACCAAAGAATCCTTGATGCTGGACACAAAGATCCAAGAAGAGCTCGTGCTGGTGCTTTAAACATCGTTCCTACAAAAACTGGTGCAGCTAAAGCTGTTGCTCTAGTATTACCTCAATTAAAAGGTAAATTGGACGGTTTCGCTATGAGAGTTCCTACTCCAGACGTTTCATTAGTTGACGTTGTATTTGAACTTTCAAAAGATGTTACAGTTGAAGAAGTTAACGCAGCATTAAAAGAAGGTGCTGACGGACACGTTCTTTGCTACACTGAAGAACCGCTTGTATCTTCTGATTACATCGGAACTTCTCAATCATCAACAGTTGACGCTCTATTAACTCGTGTAATGGGTGGAAACCAAGTTAAAATCATTTCTTGGTACGACAACGAAATGGGTTATTCAACTCGTTTAGCTGAAACTACTTTGATGGTTGCTTCTAAATTATAATTTTTAGAATTATAGAATCAAAAGGCAAGGT
>CALVAU010000011.1 GCA_944325615.1 Candidatus Gastranaerophilales bacterium
GGTCTGCCGTCAAATATTCTAAAGAAGATAAAATTTACAATTGCTCCAAAGTCTTGCCAGGAGGGTAATTCCATTTTGCTTTTAAATAATGCATATATGAATTTTAATGAAGTATTTAACATTTTGATAGATTTGTTTTATTATATACATAAAATTAGTCATGAATTTACATATTAAAAGAAAGAGAGACATTATGAAGGGAAAAAAACTCTTAGTCACATTAGCGGTATCGGCAATATTATTTTCCGGTTGCGGCTTAAAAGGCGGTAATGCTATTATTAAAATTAATGATTCAAAAATTACACAAGCTCAATTTGACAGCAAAATGGATCAGGCTATTGGTAATTCAATGTTTGCCAGAATGGGTGTAGATTTGAATAACGGTAAAAATACATTCTTGTTAAATTTGATTAAAGAAAGAGTTGTTAATGAACTAATCGTTAAAACACTTTTGGATGAAGAAATTAAAAAACGCGGAATTAAAATTTCAAACAAAGATACAGAAGATGCAATCAAAGATATCATTGACAAGGTTGGCTCAAAAGAACAACTTGATAATATCTTAAAACAAAACGGAATTACTTCAGCTCAATTTAAAAAAGAAATCGCTGAACAAGTAAAAATTAAAAAATTAGCAGAACAACTAGGTGATTCAAGTGTATCTGATGCAGATGCTAAAAAATATTATGATCAGCACATTGAAAGATTCAAATATCCTGAACAAATTAAAGCATCTCATATCTTGATTGCTGCAAACAGAAAAGATCTTGAAGAACTTGTAAAAGCAGAAAATGAAGGAATTTCAGAATCAGACTTAAAAGCAAAAGTTGATGCAAAAATTAAAGAGAAAAAAGAAAAAGCAGAAAAAATATTAGCTCAATTGAAAAAAGATCCATCTCAATTTGCTAAAATTGCAAAAGAAAAATCAGAAGATCCAGGATCAGCTATTAATGGTGGAGATTTAGGCTTCTTCCCAAAAGGCAAAATGGTTCCAGAATTTGAAAAAGCCGCTTTTGCTATAAAACCGAATACATTGTCTGAAGTTATTCAAACTCAATACGGCTATCATATCATTTATGTGACAGATAGAAAAGCTGCAGGACAAGAACCTTTTGATAAAGTTCAAAATGACATAAAAGAATATCTTCAAAATCAAAAACAAGTTGAAATGGTTGACAATTTAGTTGAATCTTTGAAAAAGAACGCAAAAATTGAATTCGTAGATCCATCTTACAATCCTGAAAATATCCAAGCAGAAGTTCAAAAACAATTGGATCCAAAAAATCAACCAAAACAACCCGCAGAAGAAGATAAAGTTCCTGATATCCAAAAGAAAAAATAATCAAAATAAAAGATAAAAAGTCCCGCTTATAAAGCGGGACTTTTTAGTGCGAAAATATTTCCAAATCTTTATAAATTATTGCAAAAGAAACTTATATTTTATAATATTATAAAGTGATAAGGGGTATTGTATATGAGTGAAATTCAAAAAAGGATACTTATAGTAGATGACGATGATGAAATTCGTGATTTATTGGAGTTTGATATTTCGCAGAGCGGGTATTTTGTAGATACTGCAAAAGATGGAATGGAAGGTTTAAATAAGGCATTGAACAATGCTTATGATTTAATTTTGCTTGATGTTATGATGCCGAAAATGAACGGATTTGATGTTTGCAAAAATATTCGTCAGGCAAAACTTGCAATCCCTATTTTGATGTTGACAGCTAAAGGTACTATTGATGACAAAACCGAAGGTTTTGATTGCGGAGCTGATGATTATTTGGTGAAACCTTTTGATATTCAAGAAGTATTACTTAGAATAAGAGTGCTATTGAGAAGGAATCAGCCAGAAGAAACTACATCATTGTCAAACGAGGTTTTGAAAGTTGGGGATATAGAGATATTTCCGGAATCTTTAGAGACTGTTATAATTAACAAAAAAGTAAAATTAACCCCCACAGAATTTGAAATTTTATATTGCCTGATGCAGCATTTTAATAATCCAGTTAAACTTGCAACATTATTGGATGAAGTCTGGGGATATGACAGTGATGAGGATGTAAGGATGTTGAGAGTACACGTTGGTGGTCTGAGAAATAAAATTGAACCAAATCCGAAAACGCCAAAATATCTTCATACAGTAACAAATGTTGGGTATAAATTAACTCCTTTTGCTGAGGATTAGTTATGCAGTTTTTCAAGTTTAAACGTTTAAAAATAGTTGAGCAAATTGCTGTTGTATTCTTTTTCGCAGTATTAATTCCGATGTCAGTAAGCGGTTTTATTATAAATAATGTAAACCAGCAATCAATGCGTTATCAGTTACGAGAATCAGCTGTGTTAATCGCAAATATGGTATCAGATGAGATTGATTTTTTTACGGACACTGTGACTGGTAATATGGAACAGCTTGCTTTTTCTCTAAAGTACTTTAAAACACCTGCAATGAGAGAAAAGTATCTTCAGGACGTAAAACAGGCTTTACAAAATTGTGAAGATTTAGTCATTGCTAAAGACCAGAGTGAAGCAAAATTAATTCATGACCAAAATAAAGCTGTAAATAAAGCAACAATAGCCGTTCCATTGGAAAGCGGTGAGGTCTTGGTCGCTACATATTCTCTAGTTGAATTGGAAGATGAGTTATTTAATTCCTTGCTGGATGATAGCAGGCAAATTTATGTATTGACTGACGGAAGTAAACTTATTGCTGCGCATAATTTTACGGAAGAAGATTTTCAAAAAACAATGGCTTTGCTTCCGAAAAATTTAAAAGTAGGGAAGCCTGTAATTTTCGGCGATACAAAAAACCAGCCTTTAGTATATGTAACGAAAGAAAATCCTAAAATTACGATTATTGTAAACACAACTGAAGGGGTCACAAATAGAGCAATTAATGAAAACCGACTTAAAATAGTTCTTTCTATTTTTGCAGCGACATTGGTAATTCTCTTTATCACCGCACTTTATACTTTTTACTTATACATAAATATCAGACAGCTTTTCAAAGGTATAATAGCGATTTCAAAAGGAAATTACGAGCGTCAAATAAGACTTTTGACAACAGCGTTCACCCCTCACGAAATTGTATTTTTGGCATTTGAATTCAACAGGATGGCAAGTGAAATTCACAAATCATATAAACAACTCAAAAAGAACAACAAAGAATTGAAACAGCTCAATGAATTTCGTTCAAACCTAATAGATACTGTAAGCCATGAATTAAGGACGCCATTAACAAGTATTCAAGGATATACCTCAAGATTAATGCGAAATGATATTAAAATTGATGAGGAAACGAAACAAAAATCATTGAGAATTATCAAAGAACAATCAGAACGCCTAAAACGTTTGATTGAAGATTTGCTTACCATTCCTGATATTGAGGGTATGAGATTACGCACTAATGTAGAGAGTGTTTATATGCCTGAGGTATTAGAGACTGCAAGATTCTTAATCAAAAATAAAGATAACAAAAATATAGAAATAAATATTGCAGAAGATTTTCCAAGTGTATTAGGAGATAAAAACAGACTGGAACAAGTTTTCGTCAATTTGATAGAAAATGCTGTAAAATATGCCAAACCCGATACCGATATCAGAGTTGAGACAGCGGTAGTAGATGGTAAGGCAAAGATTTTTGTAAATAATGATTGTGATGTGATTCCGCCAAAACAGTTGAAAAAACTTTTTGAAAAATTTATAAGATTAGACGATAATACTACAAGAACAACTCGCGGTACAGGACTTGGATTATTTATCGTAAAAGGTCTTGTCGAAGCAATGAATGGCACAATAGAGCTTCATTCTGATAAAAATATAGGATTTTGCGCAGAAGTTACTCTAAAATTAGCATCAGCAGATGAGGTTTTGGATGCAAAGGGCAATTGAATACCTTAAAAAAAATGTGAAATTTTCTGAAATCCCTGTCTGTGCGATTGTCGTAAAAGACGGGGAGGTAATTTCAGCTGCTTGTAATCAAAAAGAAGCAGAGAATGATGTATCAGCTCATGCAGAAATTCTTGCAATAAAAGAAGCGTCTAAAAAACTAAACCGCTGGCGTTTGGATGATTGCGAATTATATGTAACACTGGAACCTTGTCCTATGTGTGCTTGGGCAATTTTGCAAGCGAGATTGAAGAGCGTATATTTCGGATCTTACGATTTAAAATACGGCGCGTTAGGATCTGTAATTGATTTAAGAAAATACTCCGATTCCAAGTTGAAAGTATATGGCGGGATTATGGAAAAAGAGTGCGATGAAATTTTAAAAGAGTTTTTTGCGAGGCTTAGATGATTACAAAAGAAAAAATGGATTTACTTGTAAAAAAATATGAGGTCGCAAATTTTATTGGGTCAGACCCTATAAGTATTCCGCATAGATTTAATGATAAAAAAGATATAGAAATTTCAGCTTTTATAGCGTCTTTAATTGCCTACGGCAGCAGAAAAGTTTTTTTTTTTTTTTTGGATGAATTATTCAAAATTGCGCAAGACGAGCCGTTGAATTTTATATTAAATTTTCAGCCTGAAATTTTGGGTGACTTCAATTACCGTTTTGGAAAAGTGAATGATTTTTCAGAGATTTTCAAAATTATGCGAAATCTTTATGAAAAAGATGGCGGACTTGAAGAGCTTTTTAAATACGGTTATACAAACCCTCAAAATAATTCTTTAAATGAAAAATGGTATAGTATGCTCTCTTCTGTGAGTGATTATTTTTATTCAAGAGCAGCAAATGATGCAGGACAAGGGTTTTATTTTATGATACCGCATCCTAAAAACGGCGGTGCAATGAAAAGAATGTGTATGTATCTTCGCTGGATGGTGAGAAAACCTCCTGTCGATTTTGGAATTTGGAATTTTATTTCCCCATCAGAACTTTTAATCCCCTTAGACGTTCATGTTGCGAGAGTTTCAAGAGAAATGGGCTTGCTTTCAAGAAAGCAGAACCACTTTAAAGCTGTGCTTGAGTTGAGCGAAGTTTTAAGAAAATTTGATCCTGAAGATCCTTCCAAATACGATTTTGCAATGTTCGGCTATGGAGTTGACAGTGCTGTTGACAAAGAATTTTAAAATGCTATTATGATTGTCCAAATAGGGATTATGAAAGGATTTATATGGCAGGAATTTCTCCGATTACCAAAAGGCTTTCAACTTTAAGGAATGAAAAAATTTTTTCAGCTGTGCTCGGCGATTATAAAGGTTATAAAGAAGCGACAAAAGAGTTTTCTAAACTTGCAGTTGCAAATAAAGATGCTTTCATCGCACTGAAGCCTCAAAGCGAAGTGAAAGTTCCTCTTTTTTCAAAACAGGGATTGAAAATGTTAAAAATATGGTTTCTTGAAAAGTTCCGAGTAAAAACACCGGAAGAAAAAGAGTTAAAACAGTTTGTAAAAACACAAAAAATTCTTC
>CALVAU010000012.1 GCA_944325615.1 Candidatus Gastranaerophilales bacterium
AATAATTCTCCTGCTTTTGCAACAGCCTTTTCATCACCTGTAATTACAACTTGTGCCGGTGAATTATAGTTTGCAACATCAACATAGCCTTCTTTTGAGGCTTCTTCTAAAGATTCTTTTAATGCATCTTCACTTGCGTTCAAGACTGCTGACATTGCCCCGCCGTTTGCAGAGGCATTCATTAAATCAGCACGTTTTTGAATTGCTTTAAAAGTTGTCTCTAGTGACATTACACCAGCAGCATACATTGCACAATACTCACCCAATGAATGACCTGCAACATAATCAGGTTCAATTCCTAACTGAGATTTTAAACATTCTAAAGCCGCAATTGATGTTGTTACAATACAAGGTTGTGTATTGACTGTCTGTTTTAAAGAATCTTCTGGCCCTTCAAAACATAATGTTGAGATGCTTTTTCCTAAAGTATTGTCTGCTGTCGTAAAAACTTTTTTTGCACTCTCAAAACTTTCATACAAATCTTTTCCCATTCCAACAGCTTGCGAGCCTTGTCCTGGAAATAAAAATGCAATTTTTTTTGTCATTTTATACTCCTTATAAGATATCACTTTGTAACTTTATTTTCTTTAGTAAAAACATCTCTTTCAAGTAAACCGATTTTTTCTTTGCAAAATTCGCATTCTACTTTCAAAGGCTTACAAAAAAGTTTGGTTTCAGGAAATGCTTTATTGACTTCAGAAACGAACTTATTATTAGGTTTGGTAAATACTTCTGCCATTTTTGAATTTGCAGATAAATTAAAACCAAAACCGTTTATTTTACCAAATCCAAAATTCATTAGCAAATACCTTCTCTCAATCTGACGATAGCTCCGCCCCACGTCATACCGGCACCAAAACCACATAAAATTGCTGTTGTACCTAGTTTAACATTTCCTTTTTCAACGCTTTCTGCTAATGCTATAGGAATAGAGGCTGCTGAAGTATTTCCATAATATTTGATATTTGTAACAACTTTATCATCTGAATATCCAAGTCTTTCTTGAACTGCTTGAATAATTCTGATATTTGCTTGGTGAGGAATCAAATAGTCAATATCTTCAGCTTTCATACCCGCATTTGCAACAAGTTCTTCTACATAATGAGGGAGAACTTTTGCAACAAAAGTATAAACGCCACGACCATTCATTCTGATCCCTTTTGGTTTTTCTTCATACTGTTCTACAAGCGGGCAGTTTTTGCCATCAAATGACAACTCAATCAAATTACCATAGTTGCCGTCAGCTTTAATATCGATTGCTATAATATCATCAATACCGTCTTCTGCTTGAGTTACAACCATTGCACCTGCACCATCTCCAAAAAGAATAGATGTTGAACGATCTTCCCAATTTACAAGACGTGAGTTGTTATCTGTCGCAACTATCAAAATATTTTTGTACATTCCTGATGCAATATAAGCTTTTGCGATACTCATACCATAAATTAAACCTGAGCATGCCGCTGTTATATCAAATGCAGGAATTTGTTTTTGGATACCCAATCTTTGATGAATATGACAAGCAATAGCAGGATATAAATCCGGTGGAGCTGATGAAGCTGCAAGGATCAAGTCGATATCATCAGGACTCATTTTTGCTTTTTCCAAAGCTCTTTGAGCTGCTTCAAATCCCAAATCAATTGCGTTTTGTTCACCTGAGACAACTCTTCTTTCTTTTATACCGGTTCTTGTATAAATCCATTCATCAGAAGTTTCATACAATTTTGTTAAATCATTATTAGTTATAACCGTTTCGGGTAAACTGTATCCCACACCCGCAATTCTTAGCGGAATTACTTTGTTTGTCATTAATTATTCCTCATAAAACTTTGCTATTTTTTCGTTAACACCAGTTTCTACAGCATGTTTTGCAACTCTGACGGCATTTTTAATTGCATAAGCTTTACTTCTGCCGTGAGAAATTACCGTAATACCTTTTACACCAAGTAAAAGTGCTCCACCAAACTCTTCATAATTAATTTTGGTGTAAATTCTTTTCATAAATGGTTTTGCCAAAAGTCCGATAATTTTACCCATCAGATCAGCTTTAAACTCTTGTTTAAGCATTCTGAATAACATTTGAGAAGTACCTTCTGTAACTTTTAAGGCAACGTTACCGACAAATCCGTCACATACTACAACATCGCATACGCTCAAGAAAATTTCTTTACCTTCGATATTTCCGACAAAGTTTAATTTTCCTTGTTGTTCTTCTAACAATTTATAAGTAGCTTGAGCAAGTTCATTACCTTTACCTGCTTCTTCACCGATATTTAAAACTCCGATACGAGGATGTTCAATACCTAAAACGTTTTTAGAGAAAGTTGCACCCATAATCGCAAATTGATACAACATTTCAGGAGTACAATTGCTATTTGCACCACCATCAATTACAACAATTGGTTTTTTGATTGTCGGCAATGTTACTGCAATTGCAGGACGGTCAATTCCAGGGATTCTTCCAAGACCAAATAAGCTTGATGCCATTGCTGCACCTGTTGATCCTGCAGCTACAAGGGCATCTGAGCTTCCTTGTGCAACGGCATCAACTGCCAAAACTATTGAAGACTTTTTCTTTTTACGAATAGCTTGCCCAGGAGCTTCGCCCATTTCTATTACTTCTGATGCATGAGTAATTTTAATATCAAGTTTTGATGTGTCAATCTTTACACGATATTGCTTTCCAGCCTTACCGCAATCTGAATAGAAACCTTCATGACTTATTTTATCAAGTTCCTGCTCTATACGATCTTGTTTACCAACTAATTCAAGAGCTACACCATATTCTTGAGCTGCCCAAACTGCACCTGCTACTATCTCATGAGGAGCATGGTCCCCGCCCATTGCATCAATTGCTATTCTTGTCATTTTTCCCTCTCAAAGTCTTCTTAAAAGTTTAACGGTTTTAGACAGGCGATTGAAAATTCAATCACCTGTCTTTTTAACTATTTTTCTTCGTTTTCAGAAACTTCTTCAGCTTTAGCTTCAGTTTCTTCTTTAACTTCTTCAACAACTTCTGCTTTCACTTCTTCTACTTTTGTTTCTTCAGCTTTAGCAGCTTTTTTTGTTGATTTTTTAGCAGGTTTCTTTTCTTCTGCTTTTACTTCTTCTACTCTGTCTTTCAAGCTTACAGGTTTACCTTTGTAAGTACCGCAAGCTGTACATACTGTGTGAGTTAATACTGTTTCACCACAATTTGGGCATTTTGTAGTTTCCGGTTTTGTTGCTTTCCAGTTGCTTCTTCTATGTCCTTGTGCTGAATGTCCTGTTCTTTTCTTAGGTACTGCCATTTTTCTTTTTCCTTTTTATTTTTTCCTACTACTTATATTTCTTTTTTCTTCATCTAATTATGAATGAAGTTGCACTATGTGCTTAAAAAGGGCCTAACCCTTTTCAATACGAATGTTTTTGAATACATCCAATCTTGGATCGGACAAATCTTCTTCTTGGAGAAATTTGTCCCCATTACAATTTATACCACAAACTTTTTTATTTGGTATATTTAATATTACAGATTGATACAATAAGTCATAAATGTCAATTTTATCATCACCGTTCAAATCCGTAATGAATTGTCCTTCTTTAAGTTCGGTCTCTTGTCCGTAATCATCTAACAATGCATTTTTTGCATACATTTCATCTATATCAAAATCAAGATTATACTCAAATTCTTTCAAGCAAATATCACATTCCAATTTAAGTAAACCTTTTACATGCCCTGTAACTTCGATAAAATCACCTAATGATTTTAATTCCAGTTCCGCTGAAATTGGCCCAACAGAATTTATGCCGTCAATTTTTTCTTCAAACTTGCAATTGACAGTTTTGTTAGGTGAATTTTCAATATCTTCTATCAATATTACAGACATTTTACGAACCTTTTTACATATATTGTTCTTCTTGCAATGCAAGAGATGCAACTTGATTTGAAATGAAACAAACTTTTTTCAATGGTCCTAAAGTTTCTCTTTCAATCAAAAGAGGGGTAGGACTTTTAATAGATTGTTTCAGTTCTTCATACATAGCCTCAGGATTTTCTACGTACAAAACAAGAGGTGCTGTTGAACCTTTTAAAAACACCAAAACTGATGTTCTTTTTTTAATATTTTGTGCATTAAATTGTTGAGCCATTTCTTACTCCTTTTTTAAAATTTAACAAGCAAAAGCAATCGCTTATCAAGTGTTACAATTATAGAATAAAAAAAGTTTTTGTGCAAATTTTAAACAAAAAAGACGAATTATGAAAAATTCGTCTTTTTTTATTGTTGTATGAAAACTAAGCTTTGCAAGCAACTTTCATTGTATTTGCAATAATTTCGTTGAAGCTGTCAGCTTTCAATGAAGCACCGCCAACTAAAGCACCGTCGATATCTGATTTAGACATTTGTTCAGCGATTGTAGAAGGTTTAACTGATCCACCATAAAGGATTCTGATAGAATCAGCAGCTTCAACACCTGCAACTTCTTTTACAACTGATCTGATCATTGCAATTACTCTGTTAGCTTCATCAGAATCACAAGTTTTGCCAGTTCCGATAGCCCAGATAGGTTCGTAAGCAATTACTGATTTTGCTATATCTTCTGAAGAAATACCTTCTAAAGCAGCTTTGATTTGACCAGCAATCCATTTATCTGTAATACCAGCTTCTCTTTGTTCAAGAGTTTCACCACAGCAGATAATAGGAATCAAGCCACCTGCTAAGATTGCTTTTGCTTTTTTATTGATCATTTCATCAGTTTCTGAGAAGTATTGTCTTCTTTCAGAGTGACCGATAATTACATAATCACAGCCTGCATCTGCTAACATTTCAACTGAAATTTCACCTGTGTAAGCACCTGATTTTTCCCAGTGGCAGTTTTGTCCTGCGATTGAAATTTTGTTTCCGCCACATCCGCAGTTGCATTTAACTGTTCTTACTGCACTAATTGATGTAAATACAGGAGCAATTACGATTGTTGGCAATTCTTGAGCTGTATAATCGTTTACAAATTCTTTTACACCTTCAAAAACTTGTTCTGCTTCTGAACGAAGTAAATTCATTTTCCAGTTTCCTGCAATAATTGGTTTTCTTGACATAATTTCTCTCCTATGTTCGTATCACGACATGGATATTATAGAGTGAAAATATTTTATTTGCAATTAATAATAAGATATTTTTGGACTTTTACTATTTTAAAAATATGATTTCATGATAAAATTCAAATATGTTCACAGGGATTGTAGAAGAAATAGGTAAAATAAAAAGTTTTGACGGTAGAAAATTAGTCGTTGAATGTAAAAAAGTTTTGGAAAACACACAACTTGGCGACAGCATTGCAATCGACGGATGCTGTCAAACTGTCGTCAGCATGACCTCTGATAGCTTTACTGCTGACGTTAGCTCGGAGACACTGTCTATCACTACTTTTAAAAGTTTCAAAGCTGGTAAAAACGTTAATTTAGAAAGAGCACTAACTCCTACAAGCAGAATGGGTGGGCATATTGTGCAAGGACACGTTGACGGCAAGGCAAAGTATCTTGGCGATATGACTTTTGAAATTCCAAAAGAGCTGGACAAATATGTTGTCTATAAAGGTTCAATCACAATCAATGGAGTGAGCTTGACCGTTGCAAAGTGCCAAAATAACACATTCAATGTCGCAATAATCCCGCATACTTTGGAAAACACAAACTTAAAAGATTTAAAGGTCGGAGAGTTCGTAAATATTGAAACAGATATTTTGGGAAGATATGTTGAAAAATGTTTATCAACAAAGGATAATGCTATAACAGAAGATTTTTTGAAAGAAAACGGGTTTATGTAAAATGGAAGATTTCAAATTTAATACAATAGAAGAAGCTATAGAAGATTTTAAAAACGGTAAAATGATAATTGTCGCAGATGACGAAGATCGTGAAAATGAAGGCGATTTGATTTGTTCAGGTCAGATGGTCACTCCTGAAATCATCAAATTTATGGCAGAGAACGCTAAAGGACTTATTTGCCTTGCAATTTCGCCTGAATTAGCCGAAAAATTGGATTTACCGCAAATGGTAGAACAAAATACAGAAGGAATGAAAACAGCTTTTACAGTAAGTATTGATGCTGCTGAAAAATATGGAGTAACAACAGGAATTTCAGCTTTTGACAGAGCAAAAACCATTGAAGTTGCGCTTGCTCCTGATGCTGTGCCATCTGATTTAAGAAGACCGGGACACCTTTTCCCATGTGTTGCAAGAAAGGGTGGAGTTCTACAAAGAACAGGTCATACAGAAGCAGTTGTTGATCTTGCAAAACTTGCAGGACACATCCAAGCAGGCCCTATGTGCGAAATTATGGGTGAAGACGGACATATGGCAAAACGTGATGAATTATTCAAATTTGCAAAAAAACACGGTATAAAATTTATTACAGTAGCAGAACTTATTGCATACAGACTTAAAAACGAAAAAATAGTTACACGAGAAGCTGAAGCTCATTTGCCGACTCAATTTGGAGAATTTGAAATTTACGGATACGTAAATCATTTGACCGGACAAGAAAGTGTAGCATTAGTAAAAGATGACGGCAGCGACAAAATTCCGCTTGTGAGAGTACACAGTGAATGCCTTACAGGAGATATTTTCCACAGCCTAAAGTGTGATTGCAATTATCAATTACACAGCGCATTAAAAATGATTAATGACTATGGCAAAGGTGCTTTGATTTATATGAAAGGTCATGAAGGCCGCGGTATTGGGATTGTGAATAAAATTAAAGCATACAAACTTCAAGAATGCGGACAGGATACAGTAGAAGCTAATTTATCACTCGGATTTAAGGCTGATTTGAGAGACTATGGTATGGGTGCACAAATAATATCAGATTTAGGATTTAACAATTTCAACCTGATTACAAACAATCCGAAAAAAATAATAGCCCTAACGGGGTATGGACTTAAAATAAATGACGTGGTAAAATTAACTCCTGAAATCAATTCATATAATGAAAGGTATATGAATACCAAAAAAGAAAAAATGCATCACATGTTTTAGACATAATGCATTTGGGGTGAATAAATTATGATAGATACACTTTATGAGGCAAAACCTCTAGAGGAACAATATTATAAAAGTTTTGCAACCGTCTATGACGATTTTCGGAACAGAGCAGTTCTAGAATATAGGTTTGAATTGGAACCTCTTGATTATAGAGATTTTTTGGATGCACTCGAAAAAGAATTAATTAATTGTATAGTTTTATTTGAAAACAATGTACCTGTTGCATTTTTGGTCTATACAACCGCAATATCGGAAGCTGTTGAATTGAATATAATCCATTCTTTTAAGATGGAAAATATTATGACAAGAAGCAAATATCTGATAGAAGAATTTTTGAGAGAAACAAGAGAAGAAAGAAGAGAAAAAATTGTATGCTATCCGATGCTCGGCTCTCAAAAAACCCTGATAGGTGAAATTGCACGTTTTGGATTTAAATTTGTCGGGATTGCGGTTTTAAGATTTATGATGAGCGGCACAAATTCAAGAGAAATTTTAAAACTAACAGAATTGACCGACTTAAACCCTTGCTATAAGATCGTAAGCTGGTCAGATGAATACTTTGATTCTGCTGTTGAAATAGTAAATGAAGCTTTCTCTACAAGTGCAGATGCCCTTTTCGATCCGAGATTTATGACACCTGAGGGAACTTATGATATTCTTGATAAAATAACCAATAATGTATATGCTGAGTTTTTACCTGAAGCAACAAGTGTACTACTATGCAGCGGTGTGCCAATCGGTTTTTGTTTTATGAATTTGACAGGCGGACAAATTGCAAATATCCCGATAGTCGCTATCAAAAAAGAACATCAGGGCAAAGGACTTTCAAAACACATGCTAAAAGCATCAGTCGAAAAACTTATTGAATGGGTTGACAATGGTGAAAAACCTATTACCGAAGTCAATACCTGCACTGAGACAAATAACTTCCAAGCCCTCAAAATGTATCGACATTTAGGTTTCAAAGAAGATTACAACTATCCTCAATCATACCTTCCGATAAGAAAATAGACTTTTTTGCAAAAATCCGTTAAAATTAGTATATGGAAAATCTTAATCTTGGAAGTTTGATAGCAAAATACATTAATTATAAACCTGTCCAAAAAGGTTCATCTAGTAGTGCTTCGCCAAACCCGGCTCCAAATACGCCATCTGCACCAAATTCACCAAAGCCTGCACCATCTGCACCGACATATTCAGCACAAATGGGAACACTCACAGGTGGCGATCGTTCAATTTACATAAAAGATTTGCTCCAATTGCCAAGAAACATGAACGAATTGCTGTTTATGATGCAAAAAAATCTTAATCAAATCCAATTTAACAGACTTTTTGAGCAGCAAATGGCAGCAAGAAGAAATATGCTCTCTCAGACGCAAGCTCAAATTCTTGCTCAACTGCAAGGACTTACAACAAGTGAAATGCAAAATATATTGAAAAGCCAAATAAATAATCAAATGGCTTCTTCCCTTAAAAATCTTCAACTTGTCGCAGGACAAATGATTAATATAAGTGATATCGCTTCACTCATCCAAGCAAACGGGAAAGATGCCGTTACCAAACTTATTCTTGCAATGGCAAACGCCGCTAAACAAGGGGTTAATGATCTTGGACAAATGAAAGAAACCGCAAAATTAATCAATGCAAGTATTGCACTTGCATCTACCGATAACCCAGCCCAAACTCTTAAAACTCTTATGCTTTTATATCTTCCTTGGCTTCCTTTGCATGAAGGAGCAGGATTTGACCTTGAAATTGAAGCCTCGGATAACGGAGGTGTCGAAAATGAAAGTATTCTTATAGTTACAATTACAACTGTCAACTATGGAATAGTTACTGCAACAATCATTCTCGAAACACCAAATTCTGTTCATGTAAATATAGAATGCAGCGAAAAATTCCCGAAAGATGAACTTATGCTAAGGCTTGAAAGTGAGCAAAAACACTATTCTATGCAATCTGTTATATCATTCGAGACCAAGAAAACTCTGAATAATGCTCCCCAATCAGAAATTACGAACGCAAAAATAAACATGTCCCATACAAATGAAATCAGTCCATATCTTTTATTGACTGCTCACGCAATTATACGCAACACAATTGAATTAGACAGGTTATAAATTTACGTCTCAATTATATTTGAGCCGTCATCACAATATTATTAAACTTCATTAATTCCAAAAACTATTTTAATCGAGCAGATGTTCTAAGATTTTTGCATTATCTTCTGCTTTTTGTACCTGCTGAACGGTTGTACGACGCATATAAGTCCTTAATGCTTCACGAATCAACTCACTTCTTGTGCGTTGCTCATTGTTAGCAAGACCATCTACACGACTTAAAAATTCATCTGGCATAGTTACTAAAATTTTTGCCATTCTACATTAACCCTCCATGCTATAATTGTAACATATATTTATCTTTTTGACAAGATTATTAAGAGGATTAACCCAACTGCGCTATGGACATTTAAGATAAATTTGAAATATTATAACATCGTAATATAAGAAAGGAGTGTTTTATGGAAGAAAACAATTATGAAAACAAACATGAGCACAATCATGAACATTGTTTTTTGTGTGGACATCCGGTTGTAAAACATATTTTAGTCGGAATATTGGTATTTTTAGGAGCATTTTCTGCGTTTTATGTCGTAACTGATTGGCATTACAAACAAATGCTTGATCCGATAGTCCAAATGAGAAAAATTGACAGAATGATGGATAATGAAGTTCGTAAAGCTGAAAAAATGGCTCATCGAGAAATGTTAAAAGGGGATTGGCTTGAGCATAAAGCAGGCGAAATCGTTCACATCGAAAAAACAGATGATGCTTACAAAATTATTATTAATCTAAGACCTTTTGATAATAATGAAAAAAATGTTGAAGTAACAACTGAAGGCAACAAATTAACAGTAAATGCAGCAGGTGAGACAAAAAAGCGAAACAAAAATGCCATAATCCGTTTCACGCAAAGTTTTATTTTCCCTGAAGAAGCTAAATTATCAGAAATGAGTAAATACAAAGAAGGGGACAAATACATTATAGTCGTTCCGGTCGATGAAGACTAATTAATTTAAAAACGGACTTAATGTCCGTTTTTTTATGCTAAAATTTTTATTATGAAAATATTAGTAACAGATGACTCAACAGGCTGGGTTGAATACCATATAAATGCTTTAAAACAAATTCTACCGAGCGACACGGAAATAGATTTTGCAAAAAGTGCCAGAGAGGGACTTGATAAAATAACTCTTAATATAGACACTCCTTATGATATAATTTTCACTGACATGCAAATGGAGAGTGATTTTTTACCGCTTTATGCAGGAGAATGGTTTATAAAACAAATCAAAACCTATAAAGAATATGAAAATACAAGAATAATAATAATCTCAGCCGCTCCAAACATAAAGAAAATAGCTGAAAAATATAATGTTGAATTTCTGCCAAAGCCGATGTGCCAATTAAAAGAAAATTATAAAAAGCTTTTTGAAATAGAAGATTAAAAAATATTCAAGAGGCGTTAAATATCGCCCCTGAATTATTACCTTTCAAATAGTGATTGTAACATCTGTTTACAGTTTCTTCCACCTTTTTCTACTGGATGTCCAGCATAAGCTTCATAATATATTCCTTTTTTATAAGAACCAACTCTTTTAAATCTAAATAGATCATAACCCCATTTATTAGGTCCTTTTTTGCCATTTATATCAATAATAGGAACTGTTTGGTCATAAGCTACAATTGTTAAACTATCAGCTAAAACTATTGAATTTAATTTATTAAGTACACTTTCACGCATATTTTTATCCCCAGAAGTTGCAGAATTCAAATCTTCTTGAGTTAAAGAATCATCCTCTTCTTTTAAAATTGTATCTTTACCTTTGTAATGAACAGTACAACCATCTTCTTCTGTATGAGTACATTTTTGAATAACGTTCAAATTTTTTATAAAGGCAGCATTAAAAGCCTTACATTCGGACATCGGACCACCATAATCAGAAGGCACAGGCGAACCATCAGGGTATCCGTATATACAGTTACCATTTTCATCCTTACTGATACATTCAACCGGAGGATAAGGTTTTTCACCAGATGGCCAATTATAACATAAAGGGATATAACCTAAATCTGCAATTGTTTTTTGAGTAGCAGTCTCCAAAACATTATACGCCTTCCTAAATCTTGCTTCAAGTTCTTTTTCCTGCGCTCTATTTATTACAGTCGGCAATGTCATTGCTGCTACTATTCCAATAATCCCGAGAGTTATTAGGACTTCTGCTAATGTAAAAGCGTATTTTTTGTCATTCTGAGTGAAACGAAGAATCTCATATTCGTCCTTTTTTAAGATCATTCGGGCCTCGCCCTTAGGCTGACAGGGTAAAATCAGTTTTTTAATACTCAATAAATTTAATGTAAATCCTAAAAATTTTCCTTTGAGGAACTTATTCTCGGGTGCCCCCCCCCCCCAGTTTTTCAATCATAGTCTGCATTTCCAGCTCCTTATATTTTTGTATTACTATTTAATAATATCATATTAGATAGGATTTATCAATATATGCTATAATACAAAAATGAACGACAATCTTAAACAAAGTCTAAAATTATTACCATCACTTCCGGGATGTTATCTTTATTACAACAAGGATAATGAAATAATTTATGTCGGCAAGGCCAAAATTCTCAAACGCCGTGTGATGAGTTATTTTAATAAGAAACATCACGACAGTGTAAAAGTACAAGTATTGGTCTCTCAAATCGAGAGATTAGAATATATCATTACCAATACAGAAGTTGAAGCTTTGATTTTAGAAAGTCACCTAATTAAAAAACACAAACCAAAATACAATATTCTTTTAAAAGATGACAAAAAATATCCGTATTTTCTGATTACTGACGAAGCTTTTCCGAGAATTTCAGTTGTCCGCAAGAAAAATATTAACCCCGAAAAAGGACGTTATTACGGTCCCTATACGGATATTCGGGCTATGTATTCGACACTTGATTTTTTAAAGAGAATTTTCCCGCTCAAACAATGCAAAACCCCAAAATTTAAAGACAGACCTTGTCTGTATTACCAAATAGGAAGATGCATGGCACCATGTCAGAACAAAGTAACAAGTGAAGAATATAAAGAAATCGTCCATAAAGCAGAGCTTTTTCTATCAGGCAAGCAATCTGAACTTATGGAACAGCTCAAAGCTCAAATGGAAAAATACGCTCAATCAGAACAATTTGAAAAAGCCGCAAGATTACGTGACAGTTATCTCGATTTGAAAAAAACACTTGAAAAGCAAAAAGTTGTTTATGAAAATACTAAACTTAACGAAGATATTATCTCATTCTTATCAGAAGACGGTATTTTCACAATAGTAATCCTTATGGTAAGAGAAGGAAGACTTATTGATAAAAAAGATTTTGTATATGAAGTCGAAGATGAAGACCGAACAGAATTTTTTGCGACTTTCTTTAAAGAATATTACAACTCTCTGACTCTCGGTTTCCCAGACAAAATCGTATCGAATGAACTCGAAGCAGTTGGGGAAAAAGAGCTCTATGAAGAATGGTTAGAAATTCTTTCTAAAAAGAAAGTAAAAATAAGTTATGGGAAATCTGCTCAAGGCAAAGAGCTTCAAATGCTTGCCGATAAAAATGCCCGAGTTGTATTGGACAATGCAAAACTGAAAAAAATGTCTAAAATACGAGATGATTTCAACGAAATAGGTTCATATTTGGCTGAAAAACTGCATTTACAAAACTTTCCTCACAGAATTGAATGCTATGATATATCACATATTCAAGGAACCAACACCGTTGCATCAATGATTACCTTCATAAACGGACAAAGTAAAAAATCAGAATACAAACGCTTTAAAATTAAGACAACAGAAGGTAAACCTGACGATTTTCTTTCTATGAAAGAAGTCTTGACAAGGAGATTGTCTCATCTGGGTGATAAAAATTGGGACAAACCTGATTTGATGATAATTGACGGCGGCAAAGGCCAGCTATCAAGTGTTATGGAAATTATTGAGGGAATGGGAATTACGAATATAGATGTCGTAAGTTTAGCTAAAAAACATGAAGAAGTCTTTTTGCCTAAACAATCAGACCCTGTTATATTACCTCAAAACTCAAGTGCACTATTCTTATTCCAAAGAATAAGAGATGAAGCTCACAGGTTTGCTATTACATATCACAGAAAACTAAGATCTAAATCAATGACTCAGAAAAAATAATAAATATTCTATTCGTTATCCAATTCTGCCAATTTAATTATTTTCCATTGATCATTTAGAGATTGTAATACAACATCGTTACCAATCCACTGCATAACGTATCTTTCGTCCATTCCAAGACCGCCATCAATTTTGTTTACATAAGGGAAAGAAAAAGCAGCTTCTGATATCCCGACTCTTATAATTACATGCGGGTTTGCATAACGTCTCGAATTCATACTTACAGTAAGATTATTGTACCTTTGCAAACTCATGTGTTTCAAACCTCGATAGTTTGCGTGTTTATCAACGATAAAATCTTTTAAATCCAGTGCTAATTCATTAAACGTCTTACCCATATTACTCTTCCAATCTCATATACATTTTTGATAATAACTTATTATAACATATTTTTAAGCCGAATACAACTGGCAATTTCGCCAATGAGAATTTAATTCTTGTTGAATATAGGCATTTTGAAGCCATCTTTGGACATATCTTTCGTCCATCCCGAGCGTTCCTGTAAAAATACATCCTTCAGGCATTATGATTACAGCTTCGGAGATGCCTATTCGTATTACCAGATGAAATGTTTGATATATTTCAGGCTCCATCGATACCTTTAGATTATTATATCTTTCAACCGCCACGTTCTTCAAACCTTTATAGTTTGAATGACAATCAATGATATACTCTTTTAAGTTTTGTCCTAACTCGTTGAACGACTTCGCCATTGATATACTCAAAGATCTCTAATATTAATTATTATTCCCATATATTAAAAAATATATAAGAATATTATTAATTGTTAAGAGAATGTATAGGAGCAGGTATTCTACCGCCACGTCTTACAAAATTTGTTGACGACAAATCGTTCACTTTCATAATCGGAGCTTCACCGAGCAAACCGCCCCAAGAAACTTTATCTCCAAAAGTCTTACCGATTGCAGGAATAAGTCTTACAGCAGTTGTTTTCTTATTAATCATACCTATTGCCATTTCATCAGCGATCATACCCGCAATAGTATCAATCGGAGTATCCCCAGGTATTGCAATCATATCAAGACCGACAGAACATACTGATGTCATCGCTTCCAATTTATCAAAAGTCAAACAACCTCTTGATGCGGCATCAATCATACCAGCATCTTCAGATACAGGGATAAATGCTCCTGAAAGTCCGCCCACATGAGAACTTGCCATTATTCCGCCTTTTTTAACTGCATCATTCAACATTGCTAAAGCTGCAGTAGTACCATGAGCACCTGCGTGCTCTAAGCCCATAGCCTGAAAAATTCCTGCTACGCTATCACCTATTGCAGGAGTAGGCGCTAAAGATAAATCAATTACACCAAAAGGAATTTCAAGGCGTTTTGCTAGTTTGCGCCCCACAAGCTCGCCTGTTGTCGTAATTTTATAAGCAATTTGTTTAATTTTATTTGCCAAAACACTCATATCTGCATCTTTTGGCAAATCTTCTATAGCAGCTCTCACAACTCCTGGACCTGATACACCAACATTTAATGCACATTCAGGTTCACCCATTCCGCAAAAAGCACCTGCCATAAAAGGATTATCTCCCGGTGAATTGCAAAAACAAACTAATTTAGCAGCACCAATGCAATCTTTATCTACTGTTAATTCTGCTGATTTTTTAATTATTTCCGCCATTTTTAAAACAGCATCCATATTAATTCCGGCTTTTGAAGAGGCCAAATTGATTGAAGAACATAAAAAATCAGTTTTCGCTAAAGCTTCAGGAATACTTTCAATTAAAAGCCTATCACCTTTTGTAAAACCTTTTTCGACAAGTGCAGAAAACCCACCGATAAAATTCACACCAACTTCTTTTCCTGCTTCATCAAGAGTTTGGGCTATTTTTACGTAATCAGGATTTTTGCAGGCTTCACCAATCAATGATATTGGAGTCACAGCAATTCTTTTATTTATTATCGGAATTGAATACTCATTTTCCAAATCATTTGCGTATTCTACAAGATTTTTTGCATACTTTCTAATCTTGTTATGAATATTTTCGCAAACTCTTTCAACATCATTGTCGATACAATCTCTTAAACTAAGTGAAAGCGTTACAGTCCTTATATCAAGATTGTAAAGCTTTATCATATTTATGGTTTCTAAAATATAGTTTTCGTTAATCATTTCCGAAATTCAATCCCAAAACTTTCGCAAAATTGTTGGCTTTTACTCGAAGTTTTAATTCAACCCTTCTACTTTTTGCGTAATCTTCTTTTCCATCAATTATTATAGGATCTGAAAAGCTTTTGCCCTCTACAACGAGCATTTTTCTCAAAGCTTCACTGTTTTTCTTATCATAATTTGTTTTGAAAGCATACTGAGCAACTGCATTTGCCCTTAACAAACTCAGTTCCATATTCTTTGCATACTGCTCATCCAAAGTCTTAAGCCCAGCATAAGTCTGAGAATCGGTATGACCTTGAATTACGATATCTGTTATATTCTCTCTCAAAACATCTTTAGAATATATTGTATCCAAATAAATAGGAATAAATTTATCCAAATAAGCTTTACCTTTAGGAGATAGAGTATAACTGTTTAGTTCAAATAATTCCAAATTGGAAATTTTAACATTACCTGTCAATCTGTCAATTTCAGCATCAATTTTAGCTTCTTTAAGCTTTGCGGCGAGCTCTTCAGTTGCTTTCATCTGACTTTCTTGGAGTTTTACAGTCTCTTGCGTAAACCCTGTCATGGCAAATACGAACAAAGTCATGAAGATAATCGCCAAACCAAGCATCAAGTCGGCCATCGTCGTCCAGAATATATTATCAGCTGCTTCTTCATGTGCTGTTTTTTTACCTAAAATCGCCATTCAAATTTCCTTTAAAAAATATCATCTACGACATCACCGCCGCCACCTTTTTTAGAAACTTCTTTCATTTGCTTATTCATTAAATTGATACCAAAAATAAGGTTTTCTAAATAAGGTACTAGATTTGATGCTATACCAGAGTTCAGTGCTACTTTAAAACTTTCAGGCAACTGAGTTATCATATGCTGCAAATTATTATTTTGGATTTTTGTCTCACGTAAAAGTTCAAATAAGAATTTTTCGGATGATACGTTATCAAATAATTTTGAAATCAAATCCTGACACTTTGCCATCCATTTTTTACACAAATTGTTATAAGAAACTTTTTCCAAAATAAGGAATAGAAGTGATGAACCTACCGCAAATACTGATACCAAAGCTGCGACCTGCATTGATGCCATCAAGTTTGCAACAGATGAAATTGTTTTTTCTTGAGATGAAAAGTCAATTTTTCCGAACGCAATAGCGATGTTCAAGAAGGTAAATAACGGACCGCAACCTGTCAAGATTGTAGGTACTGTTTGGAGAAATTTAAAATTGAATTTAGAAATAATCAAAGAATCTTCATTGAAAAAATAAAGAGGATCAACTGTTGTCTGAACATTTTGAACCGTTGTAGAAACCTCTTTGTAAGTTAAATTGTTGTTTTGTCCTCTCAATGCAACTGATTCAGAAAAAACAAGAGTATTTTTAAATTCCATCCAAGCTCCGGAAACATAAGGATTAACCATCATCCATTCATCAATTTCTTTGAACCTGAAATTCAAATCTGTTTTTTTAAAGTTAGTCAAAAACTTATAAAAAATCTTCAAATTCTTGCTGACATACAAATATCTGTTTAAACAAAAGATTATAGATACAACAAAAGTTGATAATACAATCAAAATAGGTATATCAGTAAATATAAAAGCTAAATTCATCTAATAAATCTCCATTCCAGCAGAATTATAGCATAGTTAAACTATTCTTGCAAAATGTTAAACTTTGTAATAAAAAAAAGACTTTTAACAAATTAGCAAAATCTACTATATATTGTTAGACCTGCAGGGGATTATTTAAGATTAAAAAACATTTACAATTCAAATATAAGAAAACCCCGCCTTAGACAAGGAGGAACTTTATGCTGATGGGAAACAATTGCCACGATTACAGCAGATACAATCGGCTTGAAATGAAAAATGTGAATAAAGATATTGTATCTTGGCTAGAAGACATAGTCGAAGAGAACAATAGCCGTATTGAGCGCAAAGAATGGAAAAGTAAATATAACAGCTATGTTGTATATGATTACGAACCTTTTTGCACAGACGGCTTTGAAATAAATCTTGTAATCACATCTTATGATGCAGCTTATCTAAATTTTATCAAATACCTGTATGATGAAAAAATAAGTACGATAGAATACTTAAACAGCTGTATTGGGGCTTAAAAAGCCAATATAATAAACAAAGGCGAGACTAAAATAGTCTCGCCTTTGTATTTAAATCTATATTATTAAACTATTCTGCTGATGCTTGCGCGCGCATTGCAGTAAAACAATCTTTGCAATAGACTTCTTTTCCTTCAATCGGTTTGAATGGAACTTGTGTTTGAGCTCCGCATTTTGAACATACAGCATCATACATTTTTCTTGGTCCGCGTTTTCTGTTGTTCTGTCTGCGAGTTTTGCGACAAGCCGGACATCTTTTTGGTTTGTTTACTAGTCCTTTTTCTGCATAAAATTCTTGTTCGCCTGCTGTGAAGACAAATTCTGCTCCGCAATCTTCACATACTAATGTTTCGTCTTGGTACATTGTTGTTCTCCTGATTTTGTACATTTAAAAAGAAATCTATCTACAGAATTCTTTTTATTTTACATATTATAACGTATATTTGAAATTTATGCAACATGGCGACTTTATTATAGGAGTATTTGAGTACCAAGAATCACTCTATGACTGTCTTCTGTATTTTCATTATCGCAAAAAACGTAATTCAAAATTAACCTAAGAGCCTGCCCTTTTATAAAATAATTGAGACCTGCTGTATATTCTCTTCTCAAATCACCGCTTATATCCCGATTTGGATCAAATTGGTCATAACGAGCGAGAACATGTAATTTTTTAGTCAAACGATACGAAAAAAAAAAAAAAAAACCGGAAGCTTTATTAGAACTAAAACTTCTTCCATTATACCCGTCAGCTATTGAATACTCGGCATTTGCAGCAAACTTTTTATATGAATATCCGATGTAAGCACCGCCAACTGTATAATTTTCATCTCTATGACCTGCATTCAAACCTGTACCAAGGACCAAATGACCATAACGTCCATCTGTTTTGCCTAAAGGTTTGAAGTTTAGCCACCCTGTAAACTCTGGACCTGCAAAAAATTCATGAAAATACCTGTCTGAACTATTCAACGCCAAACTATAATCCGCTAAAGAATAATTACCAACAACACGCACACCCAATGCTCTTGTGTTACCAAAATTTCTTGCGATTTGAGATCGAGCAGCAAAAGGTAATGTATAAGAGCTGGCACCACCATCAACTCCGACTTGGTTTCTTGAACTACCGACGATAATCTTATGATGCGGAATTGATTCATTCATTATGTAAGCGTCAGTGATAAAGCCTTGAAAGAAATTTTGACCATCAGTCGGTTTAAAATTAAATTGCAACTTGAAATCCGTATCCATTTCTTTAAGACTTCCGACAACACCAGCTTCAAAAATATTCAAATCGTACGTCGTATCATAATCACTTCCCGCAAACAGTCCGTTGAAATTTCCCTGATATGCTCCATAAAATTGAACTTTATCAATCGGACCTTTTTTGTATTTGAAAGTCAATTCATCCTGCAATAGGTATGAAGGAATTGAAGTTCGTTCCAACTTCTTTTTATAAATCCGACCAAAAAGCGATTCCTCTTCAATTTTGAAAGGATGATCAGAATCTTTATCTTTATCAATCAAGTTGTCAAAAATTGAGAATTCTACATCAACGTTATCGTTTACAGTATCTTTTTCTGCATCTTTAGCATCGTATTTTTTAATTTTGTCTAAAAGACTTCCACCTGAATTATTTTTATCATCTGAATTTTCAGGAAAACCTTCATTTTTCGTAACATCAAGAATTATGACGTCCTGTTTTGGGGCTTTTTTGGAGGTTTTTCCGTAAGCGGAAAGCGTATTGAAGGAGGTCAAAAATACTATTATGAAGGCTATTCGCAAAATCTTGTTCACAAATATTAATTATAACATAAAACATATTGAAATTCATAGTTTTTTTATTGTATATTATAAGTATGACAGATGTAACACAAAAGATGAAATCCGCTAAGTCCAAAAATGCGGTTAAAATAAAAGCCCCGATTGTAGATGCTCTAAAAAAAGCTTACGAAAATCCTACATATCAGTTTCACATCCCCGGCCATACAAAAGGTAACGGAACTTTGCCTGAGTTTAAAAAACTAATCGGCAAAAAAGCTCTTATGGTCGACACGACTGATGAATTTGATAATCTTGGCACTCTTCATCCTGCAACAGGCCCGATCAAAGAGGCTCAAGAGTTGGCTGCAAAAGCTTTCGGCGCTAAAAAAACTTTCTTTTTGCTTAACGGCTCTACTGCCGGAAACCTTGCTATCGCAATGGGATTAACAAAGAAAGGTCAAAGAATTTTAACTAACAGAAACTGTCACAGATCAGTTTTGACCGGTATGATTATTTCAGGTGCAGAACCCCTATGGTTGATTCCCGAAAGATTTGAAGATTGGGGAATCTGGGGCAACGTAAGTCCTGAAAGTGTTGAAGAACAATTAAAAATGCACGATGACATCGCTATGGTATGGATTACAAATCCGACTTATGAAGGTGTTGTATCTGATATCAAATCAATTTCAGCAATCTGCAAAAGATATAAAGTGCCATTAATTGTTGATGAAGCTCATGCCTGCCTATGGAACTTTAACAAGCATTTGCCGACACCTGCTTTGCAATTAGGGGCTGACGCTGTTGTACATTCACTTCACAAAACAGGCGGATCAATGAGCCAAAGCTCAATGCTGCATATTGCGGAAAATTCTATTTTAGATGTTGATGCAATTGAAAAAACATTGAAACTTTTGCACACAACAAGCCCTTCTTTAATGCTTCTTGCAAGCCTTGACGCTGCTCGTGCAAATTTGGAAAGCCAAAGGGGCAAAAACCAGCTTGCTCGTGCGGTTGAAAATGCCAAATATCTTCGTCGCGAAATCGATACAATGGAACATATCCACCATCTAAAACCTGATTTCGGCTACAAAACAGATATTACAAAAGTATTTATAAAAGCTGACGGACTGTCAGGCAAACGTCTTGAATCAATTTTAGAAATCGACTTTAATATAGAAGTCGAAAGTGCATCAGATGCAGGACTTTTAATTCTTTCAAATATCGGAAATTCACGCAATGATATCAAATATCTTGTAGAATGTCTGCATAAAATAGACAAAACAAATTATTCAGATATTTGCTATTTGGAAAACAAAAAGCATATGCCAATGCTTACGCCGATTATCAAAATGAATTTACGCGATAGCTTCTATGCAGAAAAAGAAACTATTCCAAAATCTCAAGCTATCGGTAGAATTTCAGCTGAAGTAATTGCAGAATGTCCTCCGGGAATTGCGATTTTGCTTCCGGGTGAATTGATTACCGAAGCGCATCTTCCATATTTGCAGGATTACGAATTTATTGAAGTTATTAAGTAAGCAATTTAAGCTTTTTCAATATTATATATCATTTTTTAAACTAAATAGCTTATCAAATTCTATATTTAAAGCCTTCATTAAATTCACTAATGTTGAAAATTTAAAGTCAGCTTTTCCATTTTCTATTAAACTAATTTGTTGCATTTGCAATCCAGCAAGATTGGCAAGAGCCTCTTGAGTAAGCTTTCTTCTATTACGCTCAGCTCTTAAATTATTACCGAAAATAATCAAATATTTTTCATCCATTTTTGTATGATATTATATTGACATAATAAGTTCTATATGCTATAGATTAAAATATATACGCTATAGATGAAAAAACTATGAACAACACAGATATCAAAAAACTCATAAATATTAGCAGCGAATTTTCTAAAATCGAAGCTTTAGCTGATGTGCTAAGTAACTTTTTAGAAACAAATGAAGTGTATAACGAACCTTGTGCAAAAGCAGGTGTTCTTTCAAAAATCATTTATGACAATCTATTAAAAACAAACGATAGACTATCTGATTTTATACAAGACTTGCATATCGAAAAATACGCACCAAAGCCTTAAATGCTTGTAGATAATGACGGCGCAATCGTAATAAATTGTCTTACTAAATCGCTATCCCATTGAGAACCTGCACCCATTTTTAAAATTTCACAAGCCTTTTCTACACCTAATCCTTTACGATAAGGTCTGTCTGAAATCAATGCGTGGAATGCATCGGCAACAGCTACAATTCTTGCAGACAGAGGAATTTCTTCTCCTTTTAATTTTTCAGGATATCCGGAGCCGTCATAATGCTCGTGGTGATATTTGACCATCGGAATTAAATCACGCAAAGCCTCATTTGGTGCAAGCACTTTTTCTGCACCGATTACAGGGTGTTGCTTCATAACTTCCCACTCGTCATCAGAAAGATGAGAAGGCTTTTTAAGTACATTTTCAGGAATACCGATTTTGCCGACATCATGCAATAGCGCACCTAATTTTATTCGCTGTACTTCATCTTCAGGAAGATTTATTGCACGTGCAAGAGCTTCAGAATATCTTGATACTGAGGTTGAATGGCCTTTTGTATAAGGATCTTTCGCATCTATTGCACCTGCAAGTGATGTTACCATTTCCATCAAGTGGTTTTGAGAGCTTATCTGCTCATTATTGAATTTATGTACAAGTTCTTCTTCAAAATTTATGCCCATTTGAGCATGACGTTTTGCAAGAACTTCTGCAAAAGAGCTTAAGCTGTCATCACTCCAGAAGTTGTAATCACTACTGCTGATAATAGCTGACATACCTTCTTTATAGCCTTTTGCCTGCGAAATATACATTGCCTGCTCTGCTAAGACAAGCAATTTTTCTTGATTTTCCGTACAATCAGGGTAAGTCGAAATTCCGACAGACACCTTTACAGGTCCGACATCATCTACAAAACAGCAAGATAGAGTATATGTAATATATTCTGCCAAATACTTGGCATCTGCAGTGTTTGTATCAGGAAGAATTATTGCAATTTCATCCCCGCCATATCGTCCTGCTTTGTCGTTATTTCTGATATTCTGTTTTACTTTATCGGCCAAAAGTCTGATTACTTCATCACCTTTAGCATGACCAAGTTCTCTGTTAATTTTTGAGATATTATTCACATCCATCATAATGATTGAAAGATGTGTTTTATTATCTTTTGCTCTTTGCAATTCTGAGGTTAGTACTTCTTGGAAGCCTCTATGGTTATACAAAGAAGTCAGTGTATCCGTATTATCATATTTATTCGCTTTTTCTTGCAAGGTTATGTTGTGAATAAACATCGCTGCATAATTCGCTATAAATGACAATACAGAACTCTCAGCTTCAGTTGTCTCCATACCTATTACCATTACTCCTATGCATTGATTCACAGAAATAAGCGGCAATATGAATGATGAAGATTCTTGCAAGTATGGAATATTTAAAAATTTGTTGTCTTCTCTTGAAATTATTGAAGAAGTTCTAAAACTTTCTACAACAGGATTAAATTCATCTGACATGAAAATTTTGGATGAATATGTGCTGCCAAATTTATTTTGAAGTTTTAAATTAATACAATTTGACTTTTCATGGAACAGGCCGAATGCCGTATAAAGACAATTCAACTTTTCGGTAAACACATCATGAAATGCATTAAACATATCAGAAGAGGTCTTTTTATCTTTTAAAGAAGAATTAAGCATGTTGATAAATTCAACAAAATCCAATGATTTTTTAGAAAGCGTATTGCTTACATATCCGCTATATAATCTGTTATTTGTTTTTTGGGCATTAAAATTGTTTATGCGGGCAACAATACCGCCATCAGCAATAGGATTTGACACCCTACCGTTTAACGGGTTGGTTATATTAGGCTTTTGAGCCTTTGTTTTTTCTTTATTAACCTGCTTACTTTTTTCCATGACCTTCTACAATTTGTTGTTATGTATAAAACTACTGATTAGAATTTATTGCCTTATTATTTACCTAAGTTAACATTCCTTAAAATATTGTACTAAAATCCAGCTCAAATACAATACGCCATTTAGATGGCTAAATTTAATAATTACAACTACCTATAACATAATCATACAAATAAAAAGTTGAATGAAAATCCTTTCTTAAAAACTACCTGAAACAAACTTTTTATAAATTTCTACTACATAAGTAGTATAACAAATATATTAAGCTTTGTCAATCGCTTTAAAGATTTTAATTGAATTTTATTAAAATCTGTGATATTATTATGTTACTTCTGTAGGAAGTTTATCTTTTTGGAGTGCAGAAGCTAAGGGTTTCTTATTTATATTCGAAAAAGACATAACAAGGTTAAAAATTGTACAATGATTTTTTCTCAACCTCTTATGCCTGATTTGCAGTAACTACCGGACGCTGCAATATCAAAACACTCCGTCAAAAAAGATTTTTTGATTTACATAAAACAAATATATAATATCTTCATAATATACATTTACTTGATGTTAATATATAACTATCTGCGGTTTTTATAACCGCTTTTTATTTGCAAATAAAAAGCGGAATATAAAATTCCGCTTTTTAAATTATTCTATTGGTTTAATCATTATATATTTACGGCCTTTTTGGACTATTGAAAATTTCTGATCCTTTCCTATTTTGTCAAATTCGTCTTTTCTAACGATTATACGCATATTTTTATCTTCAAAAAGATCATCTATAATATCATAGTCATCCCCAACATAGAATTGTACTTCGTCTCCGTAATAGTAATAAATAGAAAATCTTCTACTAAACCCGATAGTCGTAATTTTATTTCCTTCGGCTTTAGCAAGTTGCGCCATTTCCATAAGGTCATTCTGACCAAATCTGTAATCCATTTCAAAAAACAACTTGTATCCCCAGCCTGACAGAACCGCCATAAAGACTATATATGAAAGGAATAGAGCAACTCTGTTTTTTCTGTACAAAATTATAAAAGTCGCAACACCCATAATAAGAACTAAAATTATGCAAAACCATTTTATTACAAGAAAATCTTCATGGATTTGAGCTGGAAGTACAAATTTTTCAAACATAGTCGCAATCCCCGCAATCAAGCATGCTCCCCCGAAAATTCCTGCTGAAATATTTATTGATTTTTCATATCTGCCGTTTTCTATGTAATTTTTCCAAACAAATCCTAAAATTATTGCTGAAAAAGGATAAATCGGTAAAATATATGTGACAAGTTTTGTACTTGAAACTGAGAAAAACAGCATTATAAACAGAAACGCTATCCAGCTGAAAAGATGTAATTTTTGAGCATCTGACAATTTTTCAAAATCAAAGTTTCTAAAAGGATTTAATAATTTTACTTTTTGAGTAAAACCTGTAATTTCTTTTTGTTCTGCGACAAAAGAAATTACTTTATCTCTGATCTTACAAAAAGATGCAGCAATCGCAGAAAACGTCCAAGGTAAAATTCCCCAAAGAAAAGTCAAAAACATAAATATAAAAGGCTGATCTCTTCCAACTTCTTCTGAATTAAAAAATCTGTGCAAATGATGCATCACTATATATTCATCAAAGAATCGCGGATCATGCATTTTCAACATAATCGCATGCCAAGGTACGGTTATCATAAAAAATAAAAGAAAACCGATTAAAAAATATGCAGGTTTAAAAATTTCTTTAAATCTTTTGCTGATAATTGAGACAAAAAACATTGTTCCAAAAGGAAGAACAAATCCTGGAATACCTTTTGCCATAACAGCTAATCCTGAAAAAATATAAAAAAGCCACCAAAAATATTTTTTATTTTCTTCTTTACAGAAATAAGTCCAAAACCCGAATATAATCGAAAATCCGACACAAGTTGCAAGAACGATATCAAGAATTGCAAACTTTGCCAAAATTACAAATTCCATACTCGTTGCAAGGACTAAAGCGGAAATTGCACCAAAATTTCGTGATACAAGCTTTCTGCCAGTAAAATAAAGTAAAAAACAAGTCAGCATTCCATATAATGCAACAGGAAATCTTGCACTAAATTCATTAACAACCCCCCAGAACCAGAATGAAATACATTCGCCCCAAAAATAAAGCGGAGGTTTTTCAAAGAAATAATCACCGTTTAAATAAAGTGATAAGAAGTCTTTGCTGTGAAACATTTCTCTTGCAATCGCAACATACCTTGTCTCATCAACATCCATAAGCGGATAATTTCCGATATTATGGAAAAATATAAAATAAAAAGCCAGTAAACGTCCTACTATTGTAGAAATTTCGGGGTGTTTTTTCACCAAATCAATTATTTTTTGCATAATTTCTCTCCCTAATCATCAGGAAAAGTATATCACAAATATAAATCAGAATTGCGTTTTAGGTATAATTCATCAGAAATATCCGCAGAAATTTTACTAAGTTTAATTGATTTTTCTGAAATAATTTTAATTAATGCAGCAATATTATAATAATTTTCTCCATCACTTATAACATAGGATACATACTCATT
>CALVAU010000013.1 GCA_944325615.1 Candidatus Gastranaerophilales bacterium
TTACAATGGATATCAAGAGTTTAAAGCGATTATTGATTTCGACCCTTATAAGTCCCAAATTGCTGATATGCTCCCGAAAATAGAAAGAGTTTCAAATGGCGAAAATGCTTTTAGTGAGAAAATAAATAACGATAATTTTGAGGTGAAACTTGAAGAAAATAAATTGTATATAGCTAAAAATAAAGGAAAGCAAGTATTGCTTGACTTGTCTACATTTCCAGAAAGTTATCAAAAAAATGTTATAATGCAAATAAATTCAGCGGTTTTGTATGATGTCGCAATTTCAAATACACCAATAAAGTTAGATGACAGCATAAACGATAATCATTTTGGAAGTACAACAACAGGACTTTATGACACTAAAGAAGGTATAAAACTAGATCCTAACGCTACAATAGGTCAAAGAGCCATGAAAACAATAGTACATGAATGCGGGCATGTATGTGATCATATTGATGATAAAGATAATGCAATAAAGTTTTTGAAAGAGCAGATGAAAGATCCTGTTTTTATGAATGGACGTGACAGACCTATTACAATACAAGAAATGCTAGACGAAAGTGGTACCTTACAGCCTGTATCACCTGTTGATGAAAAACTTAATGAGGTATTTAAAAAAGAACTGGAAAGTTTTAATAAAAATCCCCCAAATGTAAATCAAAATGCCGAATATGCATTGACAAGTAAAATGGAATTTTTTGCAGAGTCTTACACGCTTTTAAATACAGGATCATGCAAGTCAGAATATGTAATAGCGAATTATTTTCCTGAAACTCTAAAACGAGTGAAAGAACTTATAGAGCAAAACAGAGCACAAAGAGAAAATAACTAAAAAGTCGAGAATTATCTCGACTTTTTTAATTATTGATCACTTTCATGGTGGTCTTTGTCTTTCATTAATTTTTCAAAATCAGAAGGTTTTATACTTTGTACAAATTTTTTAAATTCTTGAGCTTCTTCTTCGTCTTTAGCACTGTCTGTTGATACTGAACCGTTTGAAATAACATTGGTTGTGACAAATATAGGAGCATCAACCCTTATAGCTATTGCAATAGCATCAGATGGACGGGAATCTATTTCTGTTATATTGCCCTCTTTGTCACGCAAGAATAACGTAGCATAGTAGGTTTCTTTTTCGACGTCGTTAATTTCAATTTTTTCTAGTTCATATCCCATTTTTTCAATCATGTTGACAATTAAATCATGTGTCATAGGCCTAGAAACGGTTAAATTTTCAATTTTTCTAATAATAGCACTTGCTTCAGCGGATCCTATCCAAATAGGAAGAGCTTTACGATTTTCTTTATCGTGAAGAACTACAATAGGAGATCCGGTTCTTGTATCCAGGGCTATGCCCATAACTTTCATTTCAATCATTATAATGCCTTTCTAATTATTGTTTACCAAAATATTACATTAATTTGAACTGTCGGTCAATACATATAAAAAATGATTATTTAAAGAATAATCTTATAATTAAGTAAAAATAAATATTTACGAAAAAAGATATTTATGATATAGTAGAATTATAGGCACAAATGTGCATGACAACCCAATATAAATACGGAGTAATGGCCGAGTGGCTGAAGGCGGCACCCTGCTAAGGTGTTATGTGGGTCTAACCTGCATCTAGGGTTCAAATCCCTATTACTCCGTTTTTTAGTGCCTTTTAGCGGTTTTAATTTATTCTTTGTTATCTTTTTGAGGCTTAAATGTTCACAAAATGTTCACAAAAAAATTTTTCTTCTACCAAATTTTTAGCATTTGTATTTACTTCTTGCATTATTGCTGAATAAATGTCATTTGTTGTAGATGTCCTTGCATGACCTACTTGTCTTGATATATACACAGTTGGTAATCCTAAAGTATGCAAGATGTCCACAAACTGCCCTCTTAAATCGTGAACACGCATATAATCTTTAGGATATCCACATTTTACTAATAATTTGTCAAATTCAGAATTTATCCAATTTGCACTCACGGGCTTATCTTTTTCTTTTCCTTTAAATAAATATCCTGAAAAGATTTCATTTTTTTTGATATGCCATTTAATAATTTTTCCTACTGTTTGCGGAAAATCTACGATTCTTTTTGATTGTAGTGTTTTTGTCCTGTCTTTTAATTCTCTGCGTGTGTATTGTTTGGTGATCCAAATTTGATTTTTTTTGAAATCAATATCTTCTATACATATTGCTGAATATTCACCCAATCTCATACCCGTAAAAATGGCTAACGTAAATAAGCAATAAAATTCGGGCAATTCATTTTTGCAAACTGCTAAAATAAGTTTTATTTCTTCGATTTCAAATCGTTTTCGTAATATTAGAGGTTCTTTAGCCTTTGCCATATTTTCAAAAGGATTTATTTCAATTAAATTCATTTTTTTAGCATAGTTAAAAGCAGCTTTGCAAAGTTTTCGGCATCCATTTATTACATAAGGTGTTTTGATCCTTGAATTAATATCGAGCCAATTTTGGACAATATAAGGGCTAATTTCTTTTATTGAGAAATTATAAAAATATTCAAGGTGGTTTTTATAATAGCCTTTATAATTGGAGATTGTCCCGCTTGAATATTCAGCTGTTGTTTCTATGTGTTGAAAATACAGCTCTAATACTTCTTTAAAAGAATTTTTTTCTAAATCAAATTTTATAATAGTATTTTTATATTTTTTGATTGCTTCTGCTTCTGCCTGCTGCGCTTCTGTTTTTGTTCTAAATCCACTTTTACGGTATTGTTTTCTCGGATTTTTTGAAATTGTAATGCAAAATTCCCACGTGAAGCCGTCTTTTAATTTTCTCTTTCTTATGCTCATATTAACCTCTGACCGGTACAAAGCCTTTATTTAACCAATTAATAATATCCTTTTCTCTAACCTTTAAACCACCTTTAGTATAAACAGGAATTTCTCGCAACTGTCGAGTATATTTATATAAAGTACAATATTTGATCTTATATTTATTTTCTACTTCCGAAAAGGTCATAAGATCTGTTGGATATGAATTCTTACTCTGTCCAATATTAATAACATTATTTTTCATCATTTTCTCCTTTTTAATTTTTCTTCATGAATTTTTATTGCAAAAAAAAATTCTCTTTGAGAGAAATTTTTTGTTTTTTACTATAAACTCATTTATTTTTATTTTATAAGTGCAAATTCAATGTCAAATACAAAATTATTTATTTTTAAATCAGTATTATTACCATATATTAAAGAAATTGATTTAACTTTTGCTTTTAACTCTTCACCAATATAACCATTTTTAAAATTTATAAAATTATTTTCTTTTAAAAATTCTATTTTTAAAGAAACAAATCCTTCTTTCATTTCTTTTTCAAAATCAATATCTAATTTAAAATAATTTTTAATCCTTGTTATCCAATAAGGCTTATATTCCCTATATTCATGGGTTTTCTCGCCTGATTTTATTTTCTCAAACCATTCTTTTTTTAAGTTAAATGTTAGCATATATACCTCATCTTTTTATTTCATCAATAATTCCTTTTATACCCAGATATAGAACAATTATTGTTGCTAATCCAAAAGCTAATGTCATAAATATTAAACAAATATTTCCTAAAATTTTAGAGATTAAATCACTTGCTAAAAATTCTAACATTATTTATACCTCACTTATTAAATTATATTATTTCTTATTGCTAACGCTACCGAATGTGTTCTATTTAACGAACTGAACTTTAAATTAATGTTTCTTACATAAGTTTGTACTGTTCTATAAGAAATTTTTAATTCATTTGCAATCTCTTTATCGGAAAGCCCGGAAGCTATTAATTGTAATACTTGTTTTTCTTTATTTGATAATTTTAAAGTTAAACTACCTTCGTAATGTCCCATTATTATACCTGACTTTCTGATTGTAGCCATAGTTCAAGCATATCTTCATTTGTATATTTACTTGCTGTTTTTAAAACTAAAATTTTCGCACAATTCTTTTTAAGAAAATTACTCATTTCTTTTATAGTTGTCATATTTTTTATTCGTTCGTAGTTTGTTGTCATTTCTAATCTCTCTTAATTTCTCTTTTAACTCTGCTATAGTTAAATCCCGTCTTTTAATTCGTTCTTCAAGTTGCTTTATTGTATGATTCGCAAAATTTAAGGACATTTTGACAATTTCTAATTCAGTCATTTTAGACTCCCCACGTTGCTTATCTGATTGCTTGTTTAAAAAATACTAAAAAAAATGTATTATTATTTTTATGGAAAATTATTGGATGAGTTTTTATAACATCAAGAATTTTTTTTAATGTTATTTCCCTTGTAGACCATTTAAAAATTAACGTTCCATTTAGTTTTAAAACTCTCATACATTCATCAAAACCCTTTTTAATATCCGTCGGCCACGTTTCTGAAAGTTTACCATATTTTTTACATAGCCAACTATTTTGACCTACTTTTAATAAGTGTGGCGGATCAAAAATAACTAAATTAAAAGTATTATCATTAAAAGGAATATTGCGAAAATCTGCAATTATATCAGGATGAATTTCTAATTTACGTCCGTCGCATAAAATATCTTCAAAATCTCGAATATCCATAAAAATAACATTAGGATTCTTTTTATCAAAATGAAACATTTTTGAGCCGCAACAAACATCTAATATTTTTTTGTTTTTTGCTTCAATTCTGCACACCTCGCAAATTTGCTCTGAAAAACTTTTATTTGTCATTTTGCACCTCATATCTTTCGCAATATACCCTTATAGTTTTTCCGTTATTTATAAAATGCAAATATTGATTATTACAATAATAATCCTCATACCAACTCTCATTTTTGCAATTATTACAATCACAATACATAGAGTAATTACAACTGTCTTTCATATATCTTCTTACTGATTTTGTAGTTGCAAGAAGTTTTACATTTTCGATTATTGTTTCTTTAGTTTGCATTGTTCCCCTCCTTTACTTTGTTAATAATGTCTAAAATTTGTTTAGCTACAAAATATGGACTTTGCGTTCCACAATCTTTTTTAGATAAGCATTTATCACAACTATTTAGTAAAGTCCAACAATTATAAACTCCGTTTTTATTAGCAACAGGAGTAATAATATCTTTTATTTTATCAAGGGCTTTACTATATCGGTTTAACTCTTTGTTTTCAAATTTACCCACATTATAGCCTTCATCGTAGCATTCTTGGCAAGTTACAGACTTTCTTTTATATTCTTTTAAATATTTATTTTCCTTCTGCAACTCCTCATTTTGCTTACGCAATCCCTCGTTTTGAGATTGTAGCAGGTTGATGTCAGTTATGCTTAGCATTTGTTATCCTCCAATATTTCAGGGTTTTCGTAAATGTTGCCGATTATTTCATAATCTAGATAGTGCCTTGCCAAGTGCCATTCTTTAAAATATTCGTATTTGCTCGGGTTTATCATTTTAATATAAAATTTTGCGCGGTCATTATCCCATTTAACAACCCATTTTTTCCCATTTGGATATACTTCATTTTTCAAATATTCAAATAAAATATCCCCCTCAAAAATCAGTTTTCCGTTCTTATCTTTTAATCCTGTGCTTTGCATTAATTTTAAATCTTCACAAGAAAAACCTTGAGCAATATATTTTAATTGCGTATAAATTAGAGGCATATCATAAATCATACTTTTAGTTACTGGGTCATACACCCTCATTAAGAACCTATCTTGCATTTCTAATCCTTTCTACAAATGTAGCTGTTTTGCCGACGGCACATAGGGCTTTGATGATATTTTTTCAAGCTCTTTCAGTGCCTGTCGATTCCAGTACAAAATTTTGTCTTTGTATTTTCCGTATTTTTCAAGCTCAAAATCCTCTTCAAAAGAGAAAAACTCGGCTGTTATTTCACTCCATTTCATTTTTTCAATGTAGCGATATACAAGAAGTTTCCTGTAATTCCATTTCTTAACCCGGGCAATTTGTGTTTTTATAATCTCTTTTTCAGGTTTTAACCAAGCCTCATATTCGGATATCTTTTTATTTATTTTTTCAAGTTTTAAAACATACTGTTCTTCTTGAGAATTTCGGCTTGTATTTCCGGAATTTACTTTGTCATGAGAATAGTTAACCGCCTTTAATGATGCCGAATCATGTTCCAGTTGTGCTTTTTTCTTTAATAAAAAGTCAAGTTCTTTTGATACCTCAGCAAAGTCGTCAAGCCTTTTTATCGTTATCGGTTCATAAGTATTCATACTGCCTAACCCCGCTTTTCTCCTGCTTCTTATTTCACTATTTTATTTTTGTATGCCCAAGATACTAATTGCGGGCGATTTTTGGAATCTGATTTAATTAGTAAAATATGGCATATACTCCGAATTGTTGAATACGAATATCCCATTTTTACCGCTATCTCTCTGTCTGTAAATCCATCTATTAAAAGCTGTATAAATCTCTTTTCATTCTTAGTTATTTTTAAATTTTCCATTGTTAATTTCCTTTATTTAATTCGTTTAAATACATTAAAACCGCCTTTACGCGAACGGCACTCTTTGCTTCATTAATCAATCCCAGTTTTTGATAAATATGAATTATATGTGTTCTTACCGTTGCTAGTTGAACACAAAGTTTTTGGGAAATTCCTTTATTTGAAAAACCTTGTGCCATTAGCGCTAATACAGTTTGCTCTCGGGGGCTTAATTCAAACATTTTCAACTCCTCTTCACTTTTATAAATTTAGTTTTTGTTGAACATCTTTTGTATTTCTCCACTGTAAATAATCGGACATCTCCGTAATTTCAATTTCAATTCTCGGTTTTTCTTTATCGTAATAAACCCGAGATTCATCATGACCTGCTATTATGTCCCTGTTATCATCAAGGATTAATCCTGAATGAACCATTGCATCATCAATAGCATTAAGTAAGTTTGACAGGTCATATTTAAGCCGTCTTTCAACATAAAACACGCATTTAAGGTTAATAGGGTAGTTTACAATTCCAATTTCAGCTTTCACTCGATTTAGGTACGGCAGACATTCTTTTTCAAACTTTTTGTATTCTGCGCTCGGAATAATAATATGCCGTATTTTGCCTGTTTTGGTTTTTATTGGAATAATCTGCTGACTGTTTTTCTTCGTTACCGGCTTTGTCGAAATTGTAAACTTTATCATCTCTCCCTATTTCTCCTATTAATATTCTTCTTCTTCTGGTTCTTTTGCTTTTTCATCTAATTCTTTTTTATAAATCCACAATTCAAATTCTTTTGTAAGTTCTTTTCCTTTCAAAAATTCAGTATAATTATCAATTTGTTTCTTTTGATTTACAGTAACTTTATTAAGTCTGGCTTTAGCATTTTCTGCATTCCATCTTTTTGAACGCTCTTCGCTAAGGTCTTTTGCTAAATTCATTTTTACTTCAATCAAATCTCTATATTCATCTGTTCCGATTTCTACT
>CALVAU010000014.1 GCA_944325615.1 Candidatus Gastranaerophilales bacterium
CTACCTCTTTAGAGTGATTGACATGGAAACATCTGCAGCAAAATATTTTGGGAACATTTAAATACATAGATATAATAAAATTTACAAAATTTTTGTAAAAATAGTTCTTTACAATCAATGTATCTAACTGATAATAAAGTTTTAAAAATCCTTGATATAACTAAAATATAGAGCAATACTATAAGTATGCAATATGCTAGAATGGAGAAATCTTTGGACATTGTTTCGACTCCCACTGTCTCCAGTATTTATAAATAGGAGGCATAAGAGGTCTCTTTTTTAATGCAAAAATTCTCACACAGTGCAGGCTTTCGGGATTTTTAGAGAATTTTGAACATTTGATTTTAAAAGAATTTCACTTTTTTAAGCTCAAATTCTCTTTCTGCAAATAAAAAAAGTCCTTTTGGATTTCTAACTATATTTTGTACATAAATTTGCGCATATTTTTATAACCTTTTACGATTATTTTTTCTGAAGGGGTTGATTGCAAGCCATTAAATATATTATTGAATAGGTCTTGTGAAAATTTTATGGAGTCATCAAGCAGATTACTTAATGTTTTGTTTGCAATGTATGATGTAAAGTTGTGTTTTACATGGCTTCTAAATTCTCTTATTTTCAGTACTGCAACTTCTGATATGTTTAGTGTATCTAAAAGTTTATTATTTAATGTAGTATTTTGGGTTTTATTGTATAAATTTTTTAATTTATCTATTTGATGCAAGGATTTTGTATCAGTTAATGTAGAATTTAAAATATCTATTTGATTTTTATACATATATGTTATCTTGTCCATAATAAAATTAGGAGAATCCAGTCCTGCCTCATAGATAGGTTTATATGCTTGTGCGAAATTTTCTAATAAATCAAGATTAGGTGTAAAATTTCTTGGGTTTCGTTCATTAATGTAAAATTTGTGAGGAGCCTCATTAGGATTAGGCATTTTTTGTGCCATTCTAATTACATAATCATAAGTATCTTTTGTGTATGATTTCAAATTATCAAACCAATAATTTCCATAGTCCAGCATTGATCTGAGGTAATCGGATTTAGTCATGTTACTGCTTGAGTTTAATTGATTAAATGCTTCTTTTCTGAAATCTTGAATAGAACTTATTGAACAGATATAAGCAGATGGTGAGGCTAAAATATTTCTTTCAGGGATGTTTGGATCAACATGAGAATATGCATCCCGGTAATCTGATAGAAATTGCAGTTTTTTCATTTCCAATTTTAAAATATCAATATCAGCATTTTTATAAATTTTAGCTTTTGCATTTTCTGATGCAAGTGCAATCTTTATACGATCTCTTTCTGAAAAATAAGGCCAATTACGAGTAATTTTTTTAATATATTCATACCTTTTTTGGTGATAATTTGATTTTGCTTCAAGATATATTTTAAGAAATTGTTCTTTTTCGTCTATGTCTGTAAAACTATCCATATACCAAGGCATTGATGCCATTTCAAACATTTGAGCATTTTCAGGAAATTCTGATACCGGTAATAGCATTTTGTTACTTTTATGGCTGTCAAAAAAATTCATTTTATTTATTTGTTCCGTCCATTGGTAATCGATAAAATTTACTATACCATTTTGAGCGATGAGTATGTTTTTGCCGTTTAAATCTCCATGATAAATACCTAATTTATCTAATTCAAACATTTTATTGAAAAGATTTTCCAGATGTTCTTTTGTATAGCGGTTTGTGTTTGAGACGCATTTGCCGGGGACAAAAGTTGAAATTAAATAATATTCCCCAGAATTTTTAATTCTTGCAACTGCTTCTTGACCGCCAATAATTTCTGTGGGGATTAGTGATAAGTTTTTATATTCTTTTGAATAATCTTCATGGTGACCTGTTTTGTTCTTTTTGATAACCAGATTGGAAAGTTTAGGTGTGTTAAATCGATAAGTTTCTCCTCCGACACCTTCTCCTAATTTTGTAGCATTAGTGCCATTATTAACAAATTTATCGGTTTCAGATTTTAAAAGATTTTTTATAGATAAATATTTATAATTAAAATCTTCAAAATATGATGAGCGAAAACTTATTTGTGAAATTTGTGAGGTGTTATTTGTTTTGTTGTGGAATATTTTGTGATTTGATATTGGCATTATTTGCATTTTGAATTCCCTTTGTTTTATCAAAATAATAATAGGCTGCAAATCCTACAATTCCCGTGAATATTGTGAAGAAACCTATTTTTTTGAGACTAGAATTTTGAGTAGATTTTTTTTTTGTTCCTAAAACTAATTTTTGTAAATTTTCAGACATAGCATTTTTAAATTTTTTATTTTTAGACGCGTGGATTTTTATAATTCTTTTTACACCTTCATCTAAACAACCATAATCAGTTGCAATAACTTTATTAATATGAGCAAAGGTATCAATCAGTGCTTGTAATTTGGTATTTTTTTTCTTTATAACAATACTGTATATTGGTAAATCCTCAAGCTTTTTTAGAAAACCATTTTCAGTTAATTCTTTTCTTAAACCTTTTATATATTGACTATTTTCCCCATTATAAACTTTTTGTAAATCTTCGAGTTTTTTATTCATGT
>CALVAU010000015.1 GCA_944325615.1 Candidatus Gastranaerophilales bacterium
ACAAAGCACAATGGTATGTAAACTTGTGGCACAGAATGAACGGAACAAGCGATTTTAAAGCTGGAGTCGGCAATGATGAAAACTTTGTCGCAGGTGAAGGCTGGGCTACAAAATCAAAAACAGAACAAAGTTATGCCGTATTAAAAGACGGTGATATGAACAGTCCTGAATATCTCAAGTTTGCAATTGAAAACGGACTTATTACATTAGAACAAGTACAATTTGTAAAAACAACAAAAACAGAAGAAGGTATTGAAAATATAGAATGGACACCTATCGTATTCAGCGCAGCACAGGATATTACAGAACAAAAAGATGAAGAAGCTATTGCAAAAGCTGAAGTAAAATACGAACAAGCTCAAAGAGACATTCAAGCAAAAGATAAAGAGTATGAAACTCAATTAAAGAAATTAGATACTGAACATAACGCATTACAAACTGAATATGACAGTATCAAAAGCGTTATTGAGAAAAACGTTGAAAGAAGCTTCAAAGCCTTTTCATAAAATAAGAAGAGATATCATCATAAAATTAAACTCCCAGCTTAATATAAGCCGGGAGTTTTGTATAAGTGCGATTTTGTTACCTGCTGGTCTCGCAGGTGGGTGAGCGCCTTGACAAATCCGTTTCCCGCTGGCGATTTTTTAAATCGGCGGGTTTACTGCAATGTCATTGAGAGTCAACTCTCCCTTTTATAATAAATGTAGGAACAAAATTGAACACTCATACAATATTTATATTATATCATATTGTTTTTTATTATTCAATATACTACCAGCGCATTGCAAGAGTATCTTTTACTTGTTTCTCCGCAGCATCGCATTGTTTTAACGCATTTTCAGCTTTTGAATAGTCTTCAGCTGGTCCTGCAGTTACTCTGCAGTCAGGAGAAGGGATGTATCGTTTTTTTACTGGTTTATCAGGCAATGTTTCTGAGGTTTTAGTTGTTGTAGTATTATTTAATTTATCTGTTGTATCTTTTACATTTGGCTTATTGGGCAATGTTTGAGATGTATTTGCAACTTTAGCATTTTGCTGAGATAGATTATTTTGTGAAGTTGGAAAAGTATTAACAAAAGAATTTTGTACATTTGTCTGTTGAGGTTGTTTATTATTGATATTTTGCCTGTTTACATATTGATTAAGTAAATTAGTTTGGGAATTAGGTAACTGTGCTGCCGATGTTTTTTGAGCTTGAGCTGCTTTAATCATAGCTTCTTGTAAGGCTTTTTGTTCTGATTGAGCCGGAGTTTGAGGAGTTAGAGCATTTTGTTCTTCCTTATCTTCATCAAGTACAGATTTTGTAGGTCTTCCAAATATAGCATGTGCTCCTTTTGTTGTCAGTTTAGCTAAAAATGGTGATATTATAGCCATAGGTATCGCAAGCCTTAATGGGATACCTACTAAGTTTCTAAAGAAGTTACCTGATTTTCTGAAAATATTCATATTCCATTTTGCATTGGATCTTCTTGCTAAAATTGTTTCATTACCAATGTTAATCAATTTACCGAGCTGTTTAAATAACTTAGTAATCGGGTTTTTAACATCAGCTTTAAGCATATTTTTCAATTTAAGTTTTTCTTGTTTATACAAAGCTTTATCAGCTAAATTTCCATTTCTTACTTTATCATTAAATTCTTTTAATGCATTTCTATATGCATCAACTTGATCAGTTGTCATGCCTGCATATTTAAGGCCGCCGACTTTATGCATAGCAACGATACCAAGAGGCATTGCCATAAAGTATGTAAAGTCATTTACAAATCTTTCAACTAAAGTTTTACCTTTTTCACCTTTAGGAGCATTGAAAGTGTTAATAAGCATATCAGCAAAGATACCTGCTTGCATTGCAACCGCAATTTTACCGCCAGCAAATCGGTTTGTACAACCTTCTAAAAGCCAAGAAAGCGCTTTAGGTAATGCACGACCAAGTGCTGTAGAATTACCTTTACCGAGAGCTGCCTTATATTTGTTGAGATATTCTTTAAATGATACTTGTCTTCCAAACATGTGAGAAGTGAATTTTCCAAAACTTCCACCTTTTCGCCAGATTGAAACTTTCAAATCACCGTTTTTTGTTGCATTTTCTAATGCCTGCATTACCTTTTCAGGGTGTGCAGTTATGTCTGATTTTACAAGATTGTATTCAGCAATAGAAGAAAAGCCCATTTTCCTTATTTTCATTGCATTCGCAACTTTTTCAAGACCTGATATACCTTTTTTTTGTGCTATATGCTCTATTACATTATTTTTTACACCTAAAAGTTCCAACTCTTTTTTCTGCAATAAAAGAGCTTTTTCATTAAATGGTTTTCCTTTAAGGTTTTTTCTAAATTTGTCAATTTCATCTTGAGCTAGGCCATATTGTTCAAGTCTTTGAGGATTTACATCTTTTCCTCTAATCCAAGAAAATCTGTTTGAATTACTGGATATTGGCTTTAAGTATTCATCAAAGACCTGCTGCATATCCATTGCAAGGAAGCCATGCACTCCTTTGCCTGGAGTTTTTGCAAAATGCCATTCAGGTTGAGTAGAATGATTTGCTAAGGCATAAGCTATATCATTCTTCTCAGTCATCCAATGACCTAAGTCTTTACCCTTGCCAAGAATTTTATTGAGAAAACCTCCGACAGTAGTCTTATTCCAACTTGTCGCTATTTTATCACCAAAAGCTCCTAGTTTTCCAAAAGCACTTTTTTCATAATCTGTTGCACAGCTTTTATTAAACACATCCATTCCTTGAGCTATGCCATACCAAATTGCTGCACCAGTTCCTGCGTATAAAAGCGGATTAGTTTCCTCGTTTGAAGAGGCTTTGACACGGTTTGCCAAGTAGGAATTGTCAACACCTTCTTTAATTTTTTCTTTATCAATGTTGACAGGTAATGCTTGAGCGTTTATCGCCTGCATTGGTATATTATTCTGTTGATTTAAGTAACTAACCATTTTCCTACTATTTCCCCTATATATAATTATAAAAACATTTTTTAGCAAATAATTGCGTTTCTGATGAATTTACACCTTGTATTGTAAACTTTTGTAACAACTTTCCCAAAAACTGAAATATATAACTTGATATATACTTTATATATACATCAGAAGAAATTAAAAAAGAGAGGCTTGAGAATATGGCAGTTGCAAATTTAAAAAAAATTGATGATAAATTGAAAGATATGTATCAAGACAA
>CALVAU010000016.1 GCA_944325615.1 Candidatus Gastranaerophilales bacterium
GCTAACCATTACTTAGCATAAAGTACTGCACGAGCTGCTGCTGAGCCTGGAATAATTGATTGATCAAAGAATGCTACAGGATATATATCAGTTGGATTAGTTACTGTACATGAAGAATCATCAGAGCCTGCAGTACCATTCATTGTGTTAGAGTCGCATCTTACTACTCGATTAGGACCTTTTTGTCCATTAACATCTATAAAACCATAGCAATAGTTATCACTTGTAGTAGCTGTAGATGCTGCACAATTACCATGCTTGTTGTCAAAAATAAAAGTAATACCGTCATTCATAAATAATAATGTGCCATTTTCTCCTACAAGCTCGCTCATTTTTTGACTATCTGCAGCATCTCCTTCACCAGCACCAGTCAATGCGTTTAATAGAGTAGCATCTCCACCGTGACCGCCATCGTCATCGTCATCGTCATCACCAGTTCCAGCTCCAGTAGCTGGAGCTGCTGTGTTAATAAGATCATCAGTATCGCCACCATCAACTATCAAATACGCATCTGCATCACCTGCATCACCGTCGAAATCAGTTCCAGATGCAACTTTTACAACATTCATTCTATTTTTGAATAATGTATATAAAGTTTGAGCTTCACCGTCAGCAGCTTGGCCATTATTTGTACCATCTACCGTTTGAGACAAGTCATAGTCTTCCAAAGCTATATTCATAACTACAGCTTGTGATAGCACTGATAATGCTTTTTTATAAGCTGTTTTGTATTGAGCACCTTGAGTAGAATTTATCAATGTCGGCATTGTCATTGCGGCAACTACCCCGATAATACCTAAAGTAATCAACACCTCTGCGAGCGTAAAACCGCCCATACCAATAGTTCTCTTTAACATTTTATACCTCCATAATATAAGTTACATTATTATAATAACATATCGATATCAATTTGTCAATATTTTTGATATTTATATCATTATTTACAACGTTAAAATGTTTTAATTTTTCTTATAAGGGGGCGACTTGGACAAATATTTACTTGGAAAACAGATAAAACAACTCCGTATAGATAGAGGGTTGTCGCAGGAAAAGCTGTCCGAAATGATTTACATTTCGCCAAGGCAGATGTGTCTTATCGAGAACGGAAACTCTTACCCTTCACTTGATACGTTTATCAGAATTGCTGAAGTTTTGGAAATCGATATTAATAAGTTTTTTAAAATTAATGCAAGAGATTATGATGAATATAGGAATTCCGTCATTGATATTGTCAAAATGCTCGACAGGCGAAAACTGCCGCTTGTGAGAGATCTTCTCATTGCGGTTAATGCGCATTAATAAATTTTGGATTATGCCTTAGGAGGCTTTTTTGTAATTATTTTTCGGTTATTGTATTTTTTATTTTGCAAATAGTTTATTTGTTTTAAGTATTTTGAATTTAAAAAACTTCTTTAATTTATTGAAAGACTTACGCTAAAAGATTTCTAGTGCGACAAGTGAACAGCTCTGCCATTGGATTTGAGATCCTTCGGGCATCGCCCTCAGGATGACAGAGTATGTTATTCTGAACTTTTTGTCATTCTGAGTACTCTGTCATTCTGAGCGTAAGCGAAGAATCTAATCAGTCTTAATTGAGATCCTTCGGGCATCGCCCTCAGGATGACAGATTATGTTATTCTGAACTTTCTGTCATTCTGAGTACTCTGTCATTCTGAGCGTAAGCGAAGAATCTAATCAGTCTTAATTGAGATCCTTCGGGCTTCGCCCTCAGGATGACAGGATTTTGTTATTTTGAGTATAGTGTCATTTTGAGTATTCTGTCATTCTGAGCGTAAGCGAAGAATCTAATCGATCTTAATAAAGCTCCTTCGGGAGTTGTCCTCAGGATGACAGAGATATATTTTGGTTTTGTTACAACTATCAGCTTACAATAAAGTTTTACAATTATTGGCGCTCAGATTGAGTAAACTGCCTGTCTATTGATTTATTTAAAAAATTGTGATAAACTTCACGTATATTGAGAGGTGGTAGTTAATATGATTAAACCGATGTCGCCCAAAGACCGTATTATTCTTGCGCTTGACGTTGATACGCTTGATGAAGTCAGAGAGTTAGTTATTGAGCTTAAAGATTATGTAGGGTATTTTAAAATCGGGCTGCCATTAATTATAAATTGCGGATTTGAAGCTGTCAGACTTATTGAAGAGCTTGGCGGAAAATGCTATTATGACGGAAAATTTCATGATATTCCAAATACCGTACAAAAAGCGTGTATTAATCTTGTGAAAAACAACATTCATTTCTTTAATATTCATATTCAAGGCGGATCTAAAATGACAACTTCTGCCGTAAAAGCTGTAAAAGCAGCGGCTAAAAGACTTGAAAAAGAGCCTCCCGTTATTCTTGGAGTTACGCTTTTATCAAGTTTCGGTCAAAGATCGCTTACTGAAGAATGATGTGTTAACAAAAATATTGAAGATTATGTGCTCCAGCTTGCAAAAGTTGCTAAAGAATCAGGACTTGACGGAGTTGTTGCTAGTGCTGATGAAGCTAAAAGAATCAGAGAGCAAATCGGTGATGATTTTATAATTGTATGTCCAGCTACCCGTCCGACTTGGGCTGGGGTTGATGATCAGGTGAGATTTGATAGTCCGACAAAGGCTATAAAATCAGGCGTTGATTTTATGGTTGTCGGAAGACCGATTACTAAGTCTGAAGATAGAGTCGCTGCAGCTAAACTTATTATCGATGAAATTGAAAACGCTCTTGAAAATAAAGAAGCTTTTGTATAAATAGCATTTCTCATTTATTTAATCTGCTGTTTTTTGCGACATCAATTCATATCGTTTTCTGTCAGAATTAAACGTATAAATTTTATAAATATCACCGTCTGTCGATATTTTTATAGAATTATTTTCATCAGTTCGATAAATTTCAGTATCTTTTAATATATCTAAAGTTATCGGACTTGGGTGCCCGTAGCTGTTTTTGCCAGTCGAAATTATTGAAACTGAGGGATTATGTTTTTCGATAAAATTTGCAGTTACTACATTTTGCGCTCCGTGATGTCCGACTTTTAGGCTTTCTAAGTTTTTAGGAAGCTTTGAGGAAATTCTTTCAATGGCGTTTGCGCCTGCATCAGCTGAAAATAACATATCAAAATCTTTGTAAGATATTAACGCTATTATAGAAGAATCATTTTCATCCTCTGATTTTTTAACAAAAGTTCTTATTGATAAATCAGGTTCTTGAAAAACAACTTTATCATCCTGTGCGACTTTTAAATTCTTTGCGTTTTTATATATTCCAAGTGCTGTTGAAGAGGTATCATTGTCTGAATTTACAATGACTTCAGATACTTTTGTCTTTTTGAGCAAATCCTCTGCTCCGCCTGCATGGTCAGAATCAAAATGCGTGATTAGCATTAAGTCGATATCATTTATTCCCCTATCTTTTAGGTATTTCCTTATTATAAATTCTCCTTGTGATTTTCCCCCTTTATAGCCAGCTTTGCCCGTATCGATTATTATATACTTATTTTCCGGAGTTTTAAGAAGAAAAGCATCTGCATTACCGACATCAAAAGTTATTATTTCAAGTTTTCCGTTTGGAATATGGATTGCTGTGATTATCAGAATTCCAATAAGGCCCGATACAAGTGCAATATGCCTTTTGGTAAAGCCTTCTTTTATCATCAATGTCAATGTAAGAATTATCAAGTAATACAAGAACACCTGCAAAATTGACGGGTGAAAAGTCTCAATTAACGAATTTGGCAATGAGGCAAAGAAATTTGATAAAAATACCAAAATATTTAAAAAGATGTTCAGTATAAAATCAGAAATTCTGCACACATAATCTGCAATCGGAGTAATTATTGATAATACTGATGAGATAAATCCTCCAAAACTTATTACTGATAAAAACGGCATAATTGATACGTTTGCAAAAAACGAATATGTGCTGATTGTATTAAAGTAGAACATCTGCAACGGTATTACCCAGACTTGTGCAACTATCGGAATTAAAAGGGTTCCTGCAAGAAATTCTTTTATTTTATTGCCTTTAAATTTATCTAACAATACATTTGCAGTGCAGATTATCCCAAAAGTTACGAGGAATGAAAGCTGAAAGCCTACATCATTTACAAACGCAGGATTATAAATCAGCATCAACATCGCGACAAATGATAAAAGCGCAATTGAATGAGAGTCTCTATCTATGAGTTTGCCAAACAGGACAAAAAGAATCATTAACGAAGCTCTTATTACAGATGGTCCAAGCCCTGTCATAAGCGTATATAAAACAATTACACCCATGCCGGATATAACTCTTGGTTTATACGGGATTTTCAAAAGTCCTGTAAGATAGAACCAAAACCCGAAAATAAAAGCTACATTCATGCCTGACGCTGCTAAGATATGCAAAAGTCCGGAGTTGGTAAAACTGTCTTTTACATAATCAGGAGGTGCTACAGCATCATCGCCGAATACAATACCGCCCAAAATCTCAAGATTAGGACTTTTAAGATATTTGGAATGAACTTTTATTATGCGATTTCTGATATTATTCAGCCCCTGCATAAATTTCCATTTTATAGGCAAAGGCTCTTGAATGATTTCACAATCGGATTTATCCGCATATAATAGCGTAAAGGTATCAAAGTTGCGTAAATATTTTCCGTAATCAAATTGAGAAGGATTACTTGCCTTAAATGGAGTCCTTAGTTTAGCATTTATTTTATATCTGTTACCAATATTAAAATCGGTAAAATCTCCATCTTTTGATGATATAGTAACAAAAGTTTTTGCTCTATATTTTTCTCCATCAATCTCATCTACCAATAAAAAAAATTTTGATTTATCTTCTACGTTACTATTTGGTATCGAAATAATTCTTCCTGTAACTTCACCGTTCTTTGGTGCAATTTTATATAGGCTGTCAGAATTTTTTATTCTTAAATATGCATTAAAAAATCCTATATAAAAAATAAAAACCCACAAAAGAACAATTTTAAATGATACCCTGCTTTTTATAACAAAAATAATTCCCAATAAAGTTACAAATAATGCCGAGGGGATTTCCCAATTATTGAAAAAAGAAACGGTACCTAAAATAAATAGAACTGATGTTATTAACATCAAAGTATTTTTCTTTTCAAGCGAAGATGCTATAAAATCCCTAATCATTATTTCTTAATTCCGAATATTTTTATGTTTCAGTCTATCTTTGCCAAAAACGTTTTTTCTTTTCTTTTTTTATACTATTTTGCTTATTTTGAGTTTTTTGGTTTGCAGTCGATGTTGTACCGTCAATACGTTTTAATGTTACTGCACCTTTATTGTTACTATTTTGAGCAGCAACATCCTTAGAATCATCAAATACTCTTCTTGCAAGTGTTTTTATATACTTGTCATCAAGGTGAGCATAATCGAATAAAATTACACCGTTTATATTGAGCTTTCTTGTCTCATGGATTTCTCTTATCAAATCTTCTTCACTACCGCCCATAAACGTTACAAAAAGTCCTGCAAACAAATCTGTACCAGGAGCTTTTGCATTAACTACATTTTTTATCAATGTATTAAGAGTTCTTGCGTTACAAGTTAGGAACAATGGAGTAAAGCCGTTCACATAACCTTTTGTACTCCAAGATCTCCAATCCTGCTGTTTGGTATTAAGAGCTGACAATCTGTCAGGAAATATTACAGCACTGATATAAGTACCTTTATCACGACCTAAAGCCCCTACTTTACTTACAAAATAAGTTACTTTATTTCTTCTGTATTCACACCATTTAAGCCATAGTGGATCATTTACTGTTATATCAACAGGATCTTTACCATATATAGTATAAAACTCGTTTCTTGCAATATCCGTATATCCCCAAGCGTTTGTATCATTTACAGATACTGATTGAGGATATCTTATGTAATCCAAATTTATACCGTCAACTTTATAATCATCAATAATTTCTGTTATCAAGGCAAGTAAAAATTCATGCACTTCGGCATTTGCCGGATCTATAAAAAAGCCGTTATGCTCTGATATTGAAGGGGTTGGGGCATTTACGTTATAATTACGTTTTGTTTTATTAGCCCAAGAAGGTTTTACTGCAAGAATATTCTTAGGATTTGTCTCTGGACGCTGAATACCTACATAAAAAGTTTCAAACCAAACATGCACTTTCATATTATTTTTATGTGCATATTTAATCCAAGCTTTTAGAGGATCAAAGCCTTCAAATTTTTCATTTTGTTTTACAAATCCGTATTTTTCCATAGTTTTGCTCGGGAAAATAGTTCTGCCATGAAAATAAGTTTCTATAAAAATATTATCAATACCGGCTGCTTTTATGCGTTTTACTGATTCAGCTATATCTTTTTCAGTTTTTTCAACAGGTCTTACCCATACACCTTTAAATTCATTATTTTTATAAGGCAAAATAGATTTTAAAGCCATATTAGCTGATTCTATTGCTAACTGAGAATATCTTTGAATATTTTCAGGATTTTTTTCAGCCTTTTTTAGGTAATCTTGAGCCTCTTTAATATAATTGTTAGGAACACTAAAGTCATAGTTGGCAGTACTGCTTTTATAATACTCTATCATAGCTTTAGCTTCATCAATTTTTTTACCAGCTTCAAATAGATAACTTTCAGAAGTTGTATAGACATATAAAGTATTTGATACTGAATCAATATAGACTTTTGTACCAACTTTTATGTTTTTGGTAATCCAGTTTTTCGCAACGCCATGCCCACTTATTACAAGACCGTTTGCTGGTATAAATGAATCCGCACCGCTCATTTCAGTAACGGTATTACCTTCTACAACCGCTTCTGCTCCAAATTCATTTGTACCTGTTCTTATAGCATAGCCACCAGTATAAACTATTAACTGATTCATACCTCTGGCACCCGGCAAATAACTTCCGGATTTATTTGAATAAGCCGTCGGATTTACATAATTAATTTTCATTGAAGATTTATTCAATATTATTTCATTCTTTTTAGGCTGATATTCCTGATACGCTGGCAAATCAAGAACATTTATAACATTGTTGGTAATATCATTACTGTTATCAAGACTTTCCAATGCATAAGCTCTGCCTGATATTAGTAAAATACAAACTACAAATAGCAAAAATATTTTTTTTAATGTCATCATTTACTCCCTAATAGAATGATAATATTCTGATTTTTCATAATCCAATAGTTCAAGTGAGTATATTTTATCTTCTACACTTATATCTCCCGGATTTATCGAATTTACTTTGGTGTATAACTCCTTTGATCTTTTCAAATCACCTAACTTTTCGTAAAGCTCAGCAAGTTTTAAGTTTGTTACATAATTATCTTTATATCCGTTATTATACGCAATCAAATAATATTTTAAACCCTTTTCATACATATTTCTTTTTTTATGAAATTCTCCAAAATAAAAGTTAACATAAGGGTTATTCTTATCAAGATTTAGGGCACGTGAAAAATATTTTTTTGCTAAAATATCTTTACCCTGTTCATCCAGAATCCTGGCCATTTGTACAAAAGGATAATAATTATAAGGTTCTGCTTTTGATAACAAAAAATATTTTTGCATTGATTTTTGATAATAATACTTTTGCTCTTTTTCGGTAGGACTATCAAAAGCTTTAACAAAATACATATCCCCTTCTTTTTTTAGGGCTTCTGGATTTAACTTTGTAGTATCAAACCCAGCTTTTTCATACGGCGAATATCCGCTATCAGATGCTATTGATGGCGGATATTGCAAAAAAAGTATTAAAAACAGAGGAAGAACAAGTAATTTCCTATAGGTCATCAACATTCGGATAAAACTTCGTATCTTCTCTCAAGAACCTACCCGTATCAAGAGCAGGATCTATATATGTAAAAGCTTGGTCAAACCATCTGTAAAGCAATGATTTATTATCATATTTGTGATAGATTGGCAAATCTGCTTTATTACCATTAACTGCAGATTTATTTAATTCAACTATATCCGCAGTGGCTTCCGCATGACCATGATTCATCAAATAAGCTCGTGATGAAACATCATCAACTGTTAGTTCAGCCTTGACTGGCAGTGATGCAAAGGCAATGATTGCAGATATCAATAAAATTTTTGTTTTCATAAGTCCACCTCTGTATATTCCGATTATAATATTTTTTTTAGACAATTACAAAAGTATTATAATTTCTTTACACAAAAAAAGAATGGATTATTTGTATGATTTTCTTATAATTTCTTCTAACTTATTAATAAGATCTTTTTCCGGAACTTTTGCAACTATTTCACCCTTCTGGAAAATCAGGCCTTCACCGATACCACCTGCTATTCCAAAATCAGCACCTCTAGCTTCTCCTGGTCCATTCACCACACATCCCATAGTTGCTATTGTGATTGGAGCTTGAATATCTTTAAATCTTTCTTCAACTTCCTTTGCAAGGGAAATTAAATCAATCTGAGTACGACCGCAAGTCGGGCAAGATACAAAATTTACTCCTCGTTTTCTAAACCCTAGAGCCTTTAAAATATCAAAACCTGCACTTACTTCCTCAATAGGATTCTCAGTCAATGAAACTCTTATTGTATCCCCAATACCTTCTGCAAGCAAAGTCCCAAGGCCGATTGAAGACTTTATCAAACCTTGACGCATAGTACCGGCTTCTGTCACACCAAGATGCAATGGGTACGGGATTTTTTCTGAAATAGAACGATATGCTTCAATTGTAGTCATTACATCTGATGATTTCAGGGAAACTTTTATTAAATCAAAGTCCAAATCTTCCAAAATCTGAATATGCTTCATTGCGCTGAGAACCATTTTTTCTGATAATGGAATATCTTTATCCAAAAGCTCTTTTTCTAAAGATCCTGCGTTTACACCAATTCTTATTGGAGTTTGATTAATTTTTGCTATCTTTACAACTTTTTCAACATTTTCACGTTTGCCTATATTTCCAGGATTTAACCTTAGTGCATGAATACCGTTATTCAAACATTCTAACGCCAGCTTATAATCAAAATGAATATCTGCAACTAAAGGCACAGAAGTTTTCTTGACAATTTCTCTAATCGCTTGAGCTGCATCCATATTTAAAACAGCAAGTCGAACTATTTCACAACCCTTATCAGCTAATTCATTAATCTGCCTTAGTGTAGCCTCGACATCACGAGTATCGGTATTACACATTGATTGTACGCTTATTGGAGCATTACCTCCGATTTTCACATTTCCTATTAATATTTGTTTTGAATTTCGTCTTTCCATCATGTTTTCATGGTAGCATAAAGAAAAAAGTTTAACAGAGGGAGAATTTTTATGAAAATTGCGGTACTTTCTGATATTCACGCTAATTTAGAAGCACTTAAAACAGTTTTAGAAGATATACAAAAACAAAACTGTGACAAAATACTTTGTCTTGGAGACCTTGCCATGGCAGGACCTCAACCTAGTGAAACAATAGATTTTGTAATGAGTCAAAAAGATTGGACAATAATTCAAGGAAATACCGATAAATTAATTGCAGATTTTGATGACGATGCTCTGAGATTCGTAAAAGAAAAATATCCGCTTATGGGCAACGCTCTTGCAAATGACGTAACTATCATAAATGCTGAGCAAAAAGAATTCTTAAAAAATCTTCCGCCTCAAAAAGAACTTGAAATTGAGGGGGTAAAAATTCTTCTTGTACACGGATCTCCAAGACGCAACAATGAAGATATCCTGCCAAATCTTTCAATTGAACAAGTCGAGGAAATAATTGACGGGGTCGAAGCAGATTTAATTCTTTGCGGACACACACATATGCCTGCAGGATACCAGACCCGAACAAAACAAACTGTAATAAACGACGGAAGTGTAGGACGTCCAATGACAGAAGATTTAAAGGCTTGCTATTTAGTTTTGGATATTAACAACGGCTCATTCACTGCAGAACACAGGCTTCTTGATTACGACAGAAAAAAAGCCGCCGAGACTATGAGAGCAAGGAATTTTGACGGAGCTGAAAAAATCGCTGATTTGCTCATAAAACCTTCACCTAGACACGTATAGCCATCTTTTTGCAGAATATTTTGTTTGTGTTAGAATAGAAGAAAAAATCTTTAAAGAGATTAGTTATGGATATTGATAAGAAGAAATTAATAGCATATATAAAAAGATTAAGTGAGCCGAAAGTTCTTGTAGTTGGAGATATGGCACTTGATGAAATGATTTACGGTGATGCTGAAAGAATTTCACGAGAAGCGCCGGTTCTCATTCTTCAACATACACACACAAAACTTATTTTAGGCGGAGCATCAAATGCCGCTCATAATATCGCGACACTTAATGATGGCAAAGTTAGCGTATGCGGAGTTTGCGGAAATGATTATCAGGCTGGACAGCTCTTTGAAGCTTTTGAACTTGCAAATATCGATTGCAGCAGACTTATCAAAGATAAGACTCGCAAAACTACCACTAAGACAAGAATTTCCGGTTCAATTACAACCTCTATAACACAACAAGTTGTAAGAGTTGACAGACAAACTAACGCTCCGATTTCAGCTGAAACTGAAGAAAAATTGATCGGCAGAATAGAAAAGATGATTCCGAACTTTGATGCTGTCGTAATTTCTGACTATCATATCGGAACGTTGACCCAAAATGTTATTGATAAAACTATTGAATTTGCAAATAAATATAATAAAATTATCGTCGTTGATGCACAGAAAAATCTTGAAAATTATAAGAATATAACATCAATGACACCAAATCTTCCTGATACTCAAAAATCAGTCGGATTTTTTATCAATAATGAAAATGATTTAAAAAGAGCTGGCAACAAACTTCTTGAAAAAACAAACGCAAAATCAATTTTGATTACCTGCGGAGCCGACGGTATGTTTGTTACCGAACCTAATCAAAAATACACTAAAATTCCTGTATTTAATAAATCAGAAGTATTCGATGTAACCGGTGCCGGTGATACTGTTACTGCGGTATATACTCTTGCACTTGCAACCGGTGCTGATAGCGTGTATGCTGCACTAATCGGTAATATAGCGGCCAGCATTGTCGTAAAACAATTCGGTTGCGCAACTACTACTATAAATGAGTTATTAGATGCAGTCGAAAATATTTTATAGGAGAAAATTATGGAAAATCTTACTAATATGCTAAAAAAACTAAGAATTGTTGACTATATAATTATAGTAGGCATAATTATAGCTGGTTTAGTCGGCTTATTGACTTTGAAAGGTATCCATAAAACTGCAAGTAATGCAATTGATGCCGTATCTGAAATTTCTTTCGATGTGTATATCAGAGGAATTACATATACAGGAAATGATTTGCCTCTAAAAGCTGATGAAAAAACTTTTATCAGCATTAGAAACGTTCCGTATTCAGACCTTATGATTACAAGTGTTAAAGCTGAAAAAAGAAAAATAGTTCTTCCTGTACTAAATACAAGAAATACTAAAACCGTAATCGTTGTAGAAGACGTATCTCAACCAAATGTCTATGATGCAATAGTTACACTTAAAGATACTGCTAAAATTACAAAAGACGGAGCTGTTGTAGGAGGTAATAAAATAAAAATAGGACTTCCTATTACATTAGAAGGAGCTGATTACAGACTAAACGGAACAGTATCAAATATTCAGCTTACTCATGGAACTGATGAAGTAGTTAATAATCAAGAATTAAGTGCAGTTGAAAATGTTCAATAGTTGTATAGATTTTATCCAAAACAAAACTCAATTTATTTATAATAACAGTCTAATCATACAAAACATAGATAAATTTATATATTTATCAATATTGGCAGTTTTTGTAGCCTCTACAGTTTTTCCGTCAGATTATATCGGATTGATAGCCGTTTTGACAACATTGCTTACTGTCGCAAAAATATTATTCGTAAAAGGAGAAAAACTTGAACTGTCAAAAGCTGAAGTTTGGCTTGTTGCATACTTTATGATTGTAATCATAAGTCTTGCAGGCTCTACGCTTTTTGCTTTGAGCCTTAAGGGATTTATGAAAACTCTTATTTATGTATCATACTACTTTTCAGTTGCACATTTCCTAAAATGCAACAGAGATAAAATATTTCCGATTCTTGCAACAATAGGACTTTGTATAAGCTTTGAAGGGATAATGGGATTTTTGCAAAACTTCGCTCACGTAGAGGAAATTTCTACTTGGCAGGACGTATCAAAACTTAATCCTGAAGAAGTTATGACAAGAGTATATGGAACATTAAAACCATACAACCCTAATTTGCTCGGCGGATATTTTGTCGCAGGTATTCCTGCTTTATACTCAACAGTTGCAGCTTTACTTATTGATAAAAAATACAAAATCGGTATTGTTGCAGGTGTTTTAGCATTTATTTCAAGCGTCGCTCTGTTTTTGACTGGCTGCAGAGGCTCATATATAGGTATGATGGTAATTTTAGGCGGAACTTTTTTGGTATCTGCTAAATATCTATGGCAAAACTACAAAGCTATCTATATTTCAATTGTCGGCGGATGTACGGCTTTGATTACATCTGCAATTCTTTTATCAGCATCATTAAGAGCAAGAGTACTTTCTATGTTTGCTATGAGGCAGGATTCATCAAATTCATTCAGATTCAACGTGTATCATTCATCTTTCAATATGTTCAAGGACAACTGGCTTTTAGGAATCGGTGTCGGTAACAGAAATTTTAGAGAAACTTACGGATTGTATATGAGAACAGGATTTGATGCATTGTCTGCGTACAATATATTTCTTGAAATTGCAGTTGAAAGCGGAATTTTTGCACTGCTTGCCTTTTTAGGATTTATAATCTCAACTCTGCATGACGGTATCAAAATAATTCTTAAATCCGCTGATACCAAACAGGTAATATTTTTATCAGCAGCAGTAATTTCGATTTGTGCACTTATGATTCACGGACTGGTTGATACGGTATTCTTTAGACCGCAATTGCAGTTTATCTTCTGGACAATGGTTGCGGTGATTTCTGCAGTTAATAAAGAAAATCACCATGGATAATTGTCTCTAATTTGCCAGCCGTCACCAATAATCTTTGCTGCACAGCACATCCCTGTACCATTTTTGCTGCATTCAGTGTTTATCTCATCCGAACTTTTATTGTAACAGCGGGGCAAAAAACTTTTTGCGCTCTTTTCAGAAGTTTTTACAAAATAAAAAACATCTCGCCCAAAACGATTAGGATTATTTTTTCCGTTTATATCAACAATAACATCCTGCCAATTATATTTTTCACCTGCACTGTCTGTACTATATATACCGAGCACAATCAAACTGCCGTCAGTAAGTTGAAACGTTACTCTTGAGTCTTCTGCAGCAACAGAAACTTCCGTGAAATATATGGACTTGTTATACAAACAGAATTTGATGCATTGTACGCCTCTATAATATTTTCCTTGAAGTTTCATGCGAATACAAAAAAGTCTGACTTTTAATTCAAAAGCCAGCTATAGTAATAGCACGGTGGATGTTTACAAAAACTGCTCTGTTTTAAAATATCCTGATTATAAAAGGTTATTACTTTCTTGTATTTTTGAGCCTGATTTGCCTGTTTGTTGTTAGCATCACCAAATGTAAATATCCACCGGTCTTTTCCGAATAAATTTGGTCCAGAGAATCCGTTTGTATCGACAAGAAATATATTTTGACCTTTTTCATACACACACCAGCTTCGCCCAGAAACATCTAAAAAACAATATGATGTATTTTCAGACGGTGAACCATTTTCAAGGCAATTCCATCTGATTGATCGCCTGAAGAACAACCTCCGCCACAAACAGTGTCACCTTTTGCCCAGCATCGATAAATATCCTTGTTTCCGCAGTCAAGCATAATTTTAAATCCTGCTTTAAACACAGCAAGTTCTTCCAAAGTTGAAGCTGCATCATAGCTTTTTGTGCGTGTAAATTCCTGATTAAACAAAGCCTCTTGAAAAACTTGAGAAAGTTCTGCATACGCTTTTTTATAAGCACTTTTAAACTGAACTTCCTGGTATTTCTTAATAACTGTAGGCAATGTCATTGCCGCAACAATGCCGATTAAGCCGAGTGTAATAAGCACTTCCGCAATTGTGAAGGACAAAAATATCTTATTTTGCATATTATGCTTCCCTCTATGGTTCTATGTATAGAAATATATTAAAAATTTTATCATTAATATTCTATATATGCAACATGCAAATACCAAAAAGTCAGAACTTATTTTTAAAGCCCTTGCAAAAGTAATCAGGCAGGAAAGAGAAAAGCAAAATAAATCTCTACGCGTGCTTGCTGATGAATACGACATCCAAAAATCTCTTTTATCCAGATTGGAAAACGGAATTAACGAACCTAAACTTATTTCAATATGGACGATTAGCGAAGCGCTCAACATGCCGATTTCCGAATTAATCAAACTTGTTGAAAACGAATTGCCTGAAAATTTTTCACTAACCGACAAATGAATAAATTTGATAATTAAAAAATATTAAAAATGTGCTTTAAACTGTTTATTAAGTTTATGTAAAGGCTCATATAACTTGTGGTAAACTTATATTATGGGTAGATTAAGAAGGAGATAAGTATGATACCTATTTTAGATTCAAAACGTCAATATGCACAAATCGGTGCAGAAGTTGAAAAAGCAGTATGTGAAGTTCTTCGTTCTGGCTCTTACATTTTAGGACCTAACGCTAAGGCTTTTGAACAGGAAATGGCTGATTTTATAGGCTGCAAATATACAGTTGGGTTAAACTCAGGAACTGATGCTTTGCATTTGGCTCTTAGAGCTTTAAATATCGGCGCTGGTGATGAAGTTATTACAGTTGCATTTACTTTTGTTGCAACAACTGAAGCTATCGGAATTGTTGGTGCAAAACCAGTATTTGTTGATATTGATCCAGATACATTCAATATTGACGCATCTAAAATAGAAGCTGCTATCACACCAAGAACAAAAGCTATTATACCTGTTCATTTATATGGACAACCTTGTGATATGGATGTAATTATGGATGTTGCAAAACGCCACAACTTACATGTAATCGAAGATTGCTGCCAAGCTATCGGTGCTTTATACAAAGGCAAAATGGTTGGTACTTTCGGAGATTTTGGATGCTTAAGCTTCTATCCTACTAAAAACTTAGGCGGTATGGGTGATGGCGGTCTTATTATGACAAGCGATGAAAAACTTCGTGATAGAGTTATCGCACTTAGAAACCATGGTGGAGCTATCAGATATCATCATGATGAAATTGGTGTAAACAGCCGTCTTGACGAAGTACAAGCTGCTATTTTAAGAGTTAAACTCCCACACATCAAAGAATGGAATGAAAAAAGACGTGAACACGCTTACTACTATAATGAATTATTCAAAGATTGTGCAGATATTCAAACTCCACATGAACTAAAAGATACATATTGCGTTTATCACCAATATACAGTTAAAATTCCTAATCGTGACGAAGTTCATAAAATGCTTCAAGAAAACGGTATCGGCGCTATGTTATATTACCCGATTCCTTTACACTTACAAAAAGTTCATGAATATCTAGGTGTTGGCAAAGGTTCTTTACCTCATACTGAAAAAGATACAGAAATGGTTATCTCACTTCCGATGTTCCCTGAACTTACAAAAGAAGAACAACAAACAGTTGCAAAAACTTTGATTGATTGTATTAATAAGTCAAAATCAAAAATCAGTGTATAATGTTATATGATTATATAACACATTAAAAAAATCCTGTTTGGTATCAAACA
>CALVAU010000017.1 GCA_944325615.1 Candidatus Gastranaerophilales bacterium
GCATGTTCTTCAAATTTTTCCATCAAATCAAATCCACCAATAATAGGAAATCCCGGATAATTTTCCAACTCAAGATAATTTGAAGGCTGCCCTCCAAGCATTGAAATATCAATTATTGCAGTAGATACTGCACCTCTGCTTGCATAAATACCAGCACTCATACCCGCAGGTCCGCCACCTAAAATAACTGTATCAAATTCATAAATCTGCATATCTTTTATCCTCATTTATCTAATACACTCATACCTGAAATTTTTTCGCCCACAAGCACATATACTGCACTTTGAACGTTTAGCACTTTATTATCTATTTTAGAAATAGTCTTTAGCGTTAAATAATTTTTCCCGGTAAATTTATTACCGTTAAGTTTTATCTCCACAGTATCCGTCAACTTTTTATCATCTGATATCCCCTCTTTAGTGAATTTTATCACGTTACCTTCAACAAATTCAACTGATAAGTCAGCTGAAGCACCAGTAAATGGATTACACAAATTCATGACGTTGTTATTTCTTGAGAGGTTCCACAAATCGGAAGACTTATTTCGAAATACTTGAGGACTATCAGTTTTTTCTAAGACTGCAACTACGCGCCAAGTACCAAAAAGCCCTTTAGGCACATTATCAACCAAAGAAATTCCTGTTTTTAATGTAGTATCAGCCTTCACCATACTACTATTTAAATCTGTTTCTGTCATAAAAATCAGAACAAATATGATTATAAAAAATGATAATATTATCTTTTTTAAAATTTTCATAAAAACAATCAAATATCCCTGTCTAATCATAATATAATAAATACTCACTAAATAGCAAGTAATTTATAACAATTTTCAATTAAACAGTTGCCATTTTAGCTTGCAATGTCTGAGCAGATTCTTCATACCCCACACGTCCCATAAGAGCATAAGTATAATTTTTAGCTTGCTCAACACCTGGTTGATTAAATGCATCAATATTGTATAACTCGCCGGTAATTGCAGTTTGGATTTCTAACATATAAAGCAGTTGAGCGACATTATAGCTGTCTATTTTTTCTAAAGTTATAGTAACATTAGGTCTGTTATAATCAGAGAGTGCCACACGAGTAGAATCAGCTTCAGCATTTATCAACTGATTAATAGTTTTTCCGCCTAAGTATCCAATACCTGTATATTCAAAAATATTTGGAATATCGAGCTGGGTATCAAAATTTTCTACTCTAATGAAATTAATTACTTTATCATTTGGCCCTTCATTATAAAGCTGAATTTGAGAATGCTGATCAGTAGCCCCAAGAGCTTTTATCGGGGTTGGTCCAATATTTACATCGTTCCCTTCTTTATCCTTATTTTTTCCCAAAGATTCTGCCCAAAGCTGCACATACCAATCTGACACATATTTTAATCTGCTTGAATATGGCATCATTACAGAAAGATTTTTACCTTTTTTAGTATCCATAAGATAATGAATTAAAGCATTTTGTGCTGCAATATTGTTGTGAATATCAGTATTTTTCAATGCCAAATCCATATCTTTAATACCGTTTACCATCTCATCTATATCAAGACCTACAAGTGCAAATGGCAAAAGTCCGACAGCTGAAAATACAGAAAATCTTCCGCCAACATCATCAGGTACTACAAAAGTTTTGTAACCTTCCTGCTCTGCAATTTGACGTAAGATACCAGTCTTTTTATCAGTTGTAGCAACTATATTATATCTATAGTTGTCTCCTAATTCTTTTTCTAATCTATCTTTTACAATCATGAACTGAGACATAGTCTCGGCAGTTGATCCTGATTTTGTAATTACATTTACCAAAGTTTTTTTCAAATCCAAAACTTCAAAAAGCCCATTCATTGTATCAGGATCAATATTATCTAAAAAGAATATTCTTGGAAGACCATCTCTTTGCTCTTCAGAAAGAAGATTCCAGTAAGGTTTCAAAAGAGCTTCTGTAACCGCAATTCCGCCTAATGCGGATCCGCCTATACCAAGTACCAAAATATTATCAAATCTGCCTTTTACCATAGCAGCGTATTCTTTAACATACCAGAGAGTTTCTTCGTTATATCCTAAATTCATCCACTGAAGCCATTGACCGTTTTTATCTTTGCGTTTATTAAGATCAGAAATAATATTTGCTATTTTGTCCTTGTAATTATTAAACTCCAATTCCAGGTCCAAGCCGTTTTCTTCTCCCACCACTCGAACATCAGCGTTTTTACAATTTAGTTTAATCATATTTATTTAACCCTCTTAATATTTAAAGTTTACACAATAAAAACACGACACTGGCTGTGTAATAATCCTAACGCACTACGGAATATGCGTTACTCCTACACTTATTCTATTTGCTCAAGTTTTATTTTCAATAACTTAGAGGATAATTTAATAATTGTTTACCAAGGATAATTATCGGGGATCTCCCATCCGTTACGCATTATTAGTTCCCCGCAAAAAAATCCAGAATAATTTTTATCAGTTGAATTTTTATTACAACCATAGGCTGAAGGCTTTACTAGATCCTCATCTTTTAAATAATGTCCCCAAAATTTTATTCTGTAATTTTTACGATTTGAAATATTTGGAAATCCATATATATCAAACACAAAAATGTCATATCCTATTTGATTTGGTTTTTGATGACCATTTATATCTACATACATCCAGATATACTTGTTTTGGGTATTCGGCAGAAAATAAATATACATACCATCATTTGTTTTTACCAAATAACTGGCTAGAAATCCTCCAGATTGAATATTACCATTTATCCCCCTTATGGAATAATTTTCAATATTAGCCCAGTTTGCATGCTTATCATACTCCTTTGCGTCTTTTAGATATGGCAAGTAATACCTTCTGAAAAAATTCTTTATTTCAGGATCATAACCTTGTTTGGGAAAATCCCAATAATACATATCTCCGTTTTCATACTCTGAAAGATTTGCTGCATTTGTAATCACTGAATAAAATTTCTTTAATTTCTCAGCTGTTACTTTTTTCTGATATTTACCGATTACCGATGGCAGTGTCATTGCTACTACAATACCTATTATCCCTAAGGTAATCAACACTTCTGCCATTGTAAATGCATATTTTTTCTTACCGGTCAAAAAAGAGTGTGTAAAACGGCACACCTCAGCTATTATCATTGTCATAAAGCTCGCCTTCCTAAAACCTAATATATTTATCATATTACCATGTTTTTGAGCTTTTGACAATGAAGTTATTGCTAAACCTCTCAGGAGCTTATTCTGCGGGTGCCCCCCCCCCCTGAAAATCCAGTCATAGCTTGCTTTTCCATACCAGCACTCCCTTTAATAATTTTATCTACTTTTAAATTCTATCATTATTTTATAATTAATTCAACATTAGACTTCGACTTTAGGTTGTTTTATCATTCTTTGAGCTTTTTGTTTTTCTTCAAGACGTTTTTGTTCATACCCGTATCCTGCATAAATTGCGACACCCATCAACAACCATAGCGGAAAGTATAAAGATGAAGTAGTCAAAAATTTCATTGAATAGAGCATCAAACCGCCGCAGGTGATTATACCGAGGATTGGGAACAGCGGAGAGAAAGGAACCTTGAATGGTCTTGGTCTGTCAGGATCAGTTTTTCTCAAAATTAATACTGCTATACAAATAATTATGAAGGAAGTGAATGTACCAAAATTACACAACTCAGCTGAGATATTCAAATCCATAATCAAAGAACAGACAATAACAACGATTCCGGAAATCCAAGTCAGGACATGCGGTGTTCTGAATTTTTTATGTATTAATCTCAAAGATTTTGGCAAAAATCTGTCTCTGCTCATTGCATACAAAATTCTTGTAGTACCTAATTGGTAAATTAAAA
>CALVAU010000018.1 GCA_944325615.1 Candidatus Gastranaerophilales bacterium
AAGAGGAGAAGACCATATTTCAAATACATTCAAACAAATCCTTATTTTTGAAGCTCTTGGAGCTGAAGTCCCTAGATTCGGACACTTAGGAATGATTCTTGCCCCAGACAGAAGCAAATTATCTAAACGTCATGGTGCAACTGCAGTTTCTGAATTTGTTGAAAAAGGATACTTAACTGATGCACTTATCAACTTTGTAGCACTTCTAGGCTGGTCTCCATCTGACGGACAAGAAATCAAAACTGTTGATGAAATAGCTCAAGACTTCAGAATTGGCGAAATTTCATCTTCAAATTCTATATTTGAATACGACAAACTTAACTGGATGAACAGCCATTACATCAAAATGCTTCCGATTGGAGAGTTAAAAGAAAGATTAAAACCATATTTAACTAAATATGATTTGACTGAATTGACAGACGCTGAATACACAAGAATGGTTGAAGTAACTCGAGAACCTTTAACTCTACTTTCAGATATCACTGATGCAGTACCTTATTTCTTCGGCGAAACTGTTGAAATTGAACCTGAAGTCCAAACTGATGTACTTGATACAGAAATTTCACAAAATGTGTTGAAAGAATTTGCAAAACAAGCTCAAGACTGGGAATGGACTGAAGAAAACTTACATGAAAAACTTGAAGCATTCAGAGGCGAATTCAAAGAAAAAGGTATCAAACCTAAAGTTACAATGTGGGCTATTAGAGCTGCTGTTACAGGAAGAACAAAAGGTGCTGATATGACTGCAATTCTTGCAATTATAGGCAAAGAAAAATCACTAAAACGAACTAAAGCAGCTATCAAATAAAACTACATTTGTAATAAATTGTAAACAAATGTTAAAGATAATCCTCAAAAAATTAAACTTTTTTGAGGATTATCCGTATATAGGAAAATATATAATTAAAAAACTAATGGTTGCACAGAGACAGGACTTTTAAGAGAGAGACAAAGTCCAGACAAAAAGGAGTTGAAAATGGCATTGGCGAAGAGAGTATTTGAAGAAGAAAATGCGGCAGAAGTATTTAATTTCTTTACACAAGAAGAAATTCAAAAAAATCTAACATTTCTTATGTTAGTTGAATCATTATTTCACCCGACAAAGGAACAAAAACACAACATTATCAAAGTAATTGATCCTCAAGATGAAAATAATGTTTTGTACTACACAAATGACAAATTTTTAGAAGTAATTGATTTATATGGCTTAGACGGCTTTATTTATTAATTTGAGCATGCTAGAATTACAGTATGGAATTTAAGCATTATACTGTAATGAAAAATGAAGCTGTTGATGCGCTGGAATGTCAAAGCGGTAAAATCTATATTGACTGCACCTTGGGTGGAGGCGGACATAGCGAACTGATTTTACAGAGAATTCAACCCGATGGCAGACTAATCGCTTTTGACATTGATAAAGAGGCAATTGAAGCAGCATCAAACAGACTAAAAAATTACAATAATTTAACAATAGTCAATAGCTCCTACATTGACATCAAGCAGACACTCGCGAACTTAGGCATAGCAAAGATTACAGGCGGTGTCTTGTTTGATTTGGGGGCAAGTTACCATCAATTCAATAAAGCTGAAAGAGGGTTTTCATTTTCAAAAGAAGCGCCTTTAGATATGAGATTTAATCAAGATGCTGATTTTTCAGCATTTGATGTAATAAATGGATATTCTGAAAATGATTTGGTAAGAATTTTTTCCGAATATGGAGAAGAAAGATTTTCAAAAAGAATTGCAAAAAAAATTATAGAGGTAAGAAAAGCCAAAAGCATAGATACAACAACTGAATTAGCCAATTTAATAGTAAACTGCACCCCGCATATAAAATCATCCATTCACCCTGCAACACGAGTATTTCAGGCCATTCGGATTGAAGTAAATAAAGAGTTAACAAATGTAAAAAATACTTTAAACGATGTGTTGGATTTATTGGACATTGGTGCTATAATAAGTGTAATAAGTTTTCACTCTTTGGAAGACAGGTTAGTGAAAAATTTATTCAGATATCACTCGCAAAAGTGCCATTGTGCACCTAATCAAATGATTTGCAAGTGTCCTCCGCCAAAGCTGGAACTGGTAAACAAAAAACCGATTAGTGCAAGTGATGAGGAGATTAAGGAAAATCCGCCATCGAGAAGTGCAAAACTAAGAATTGCAAGATGTATTAATTAAAAGAAAAAGATTTTCACTTTTCAGGTAGGCAGTTGGGGAATTAAAAGTTGAATACAGCAAGAGTAAGACAGGACTATTACAATTATTCTTATACAGAAACGAGCTACGCAGAAAGCCCGATTGAACAAGCTCCGGTAATAGAAGGTCCCTTCTATTATGACAAAGAAAATTTGGTAAAAGAAATGGCAATCAGAAGAATCAATAAAACTTTATCAGGATTATTGGTAATGCTTATATTCACAGCATTTGTAAGCTATTATTTTGCCATGACAAACGAAGTTACTCTTAACAAATTGAGACGCCAGATTACAACTTTAAATGAAGAAAATTCAGAACTACAAAATCAACTTGACCGATTAAAATCATTTAATAATGTTGACGATAAAATGGGTGAATATAATTTATTGCAAAAAGCCGCAAAAGTTATTGAAGTACCTGCAGTTGCAGCAACAGCACCTATTGAAAAGAAAAATGATACCACTGCTGCATTTAATTGGGCTATCGGTTATTAATCCAAGCATTTAACAATATTCATTATGAATATAATTTTAAGTTTCTTTCAATAGTTTTTTCAATAACACTTTTTACACTGTCATATTCAGTTTGTAGTGCATTATGTTCAGTATCGAGTAGTTTTATTTGATTATCATATTGTTTATCTTTAGATTCAATATCTCTAAGTGCCTGCTCATATTTAACCTCAGCAGCGGCAATTGCAGCTTCATTTTCTTCTTCAGTAATATCAGCAGCACTCGTCCAGATAATAGATGTCCAAGTACAATCAGAAAGCCCTGTACCTTCTTCTGTCGGATCCGTAAAATCAACCCTTTCAAGAGTAATTGTGCCATTATTAAGGGCATCTTGAAGCCATTCAGGACTATTCATAAGACCATCTTCCAACACCTTATACATTGGAAGCCCACCTTCAGTTTTGCCACCATCTATAATATTTCCGTCTTCATCTGCAGTTCCGACTTTAATATCACTTTCGCCGTTCATTCTATGCCACAAGTTAACATACCATTGACCCTTATCTTTATCAACGATTTTACGAACTTCTTCTTCAACATAATATGGCACATCAGGTTTTTCTGGTTCTTGCGCAAGCCATTCTTCCATAGCTTCATCCCATTTATCTTGATCAAATTCACTTTCATATTCAATAAATTGAGCAAGGTCATGCTCTATTAAGTAAAAGAATTTTGCTAAACTTTCTGGCTGTGCATTACCACCCGTTGCGCTTCCAAGTTTATATTCATCATGAACTTCCCATAATAAATCTACAATTCTTTGATATACAGTCATTTCAGGATCTGAGGGAGGTCCTCCAACAGTAACTGTTCCATAAGGTGCCTCAACAACTTCCGTACCCCCATCAATAACATCACCAGAACAATGATGTTCTTTCAATGCTTCTGTAATAGGTCCCCAAACTTCTCGACCGTGATTTGCAGAATTCCAAGACCAAGCTACATTTTCATATACCTCAAATTCATGCCCGTCACTGGTTACATGTTTACCCGGTCCAATAGCATCAGAAAGTACATGCATATAACAACATAGCCCCCCAACTGCACCACCTAAACAACCACCTGCTGAAATAAATTGGTAATAGATTGAATCAGGTGATAAACCTCCAGGTTTTGTAAATTCTTCATCATATCGATTAGGTTCTTTTGATTTCCATTCTTCATAAAGCCTGTTATATTCATCCCAAGCAACTTCATAATCTGGGTTGACAACCTGCACAAAATCACCTTCTCCAACAGGTGATAGGACGCCATATTTATCAAGAAATTCTTCCATATTGGCACTATTCTCATAATTTGTTGCATCAAGCTCACTTACAAGAATTTGCCCGGATTTATTTATCAATCCGTATTGATTTTTTAATGGTCCGTACAGACTTAATGAAGTACCAGTAAGTTTTTCTGTAACCTTATTTCCTGAACCGTCATAAGTTGTAAATAAAAGATTTGTAGAACTGAGAGCATCCATATACTCGGCACTAGCTTGTGTTGTACGATTAGCAAGCGACATTTTCGCCGTCGTTATTGTCTGTGAACGAAGCTCATTATCTGACAACCTAGATGTTATGCTTAATAGTCTTGCTTGTGAGGCTGATAAGCCCATACTCCAAATCCTTTCTTATTCATATTTCGGCACTATCTATTAAAAACTTTAGGATAATACCACCGCTAATTGACGCAAATGCAATATTTACAAGCTTTTTTACAGCAAAATATTAACTTTACAAATATTTACAAACTATTCGTTAACAAATCAACTTATACTAAAGTTCAAATATTCCCCTACTAAAGTATGAATTTTTGTAAAATTAATTAAAGTTTTTTCAATTCATGCCGTTACATATACAAAAGGTAGTAAGTAGAAGGCATGAGCTAAATGAAAAAAGACGAAAATAAAACCGGTGTTTCACTTTTCAGCCAATCAGAATTTCTAATAGGAAATGATCCCTTAGAAGAAATTTTTGCACTTAATTTGGGTGATTTTTTATCTGAACATTTGATATCAGAAGATTTGGCACACAAAATCGGAGAACATTCTCAAAAAGACAAAAAAGCCGGTCTTAAAAATCAATTAACAGAATTGATATCAATATATTCACTAAACAATACTTTATGCGTGCTGAATTTCGACACAGAAAAAGGTTATGCAATAATTACCTCTATTGCAAAATCTATTGCACAAATGGTGGATAGTGATATTTGCAATATTTACATGGCAAAAGAATATGCAAAAGGGATTTCTGAAAGTGACATGCAACTGGTACTTGCCGGATCATCTTCTGAAAATCAGGTGCCCGGATATAACGTTGATAGTGAAAGTATAGTTGCAAAAACCTATCTTGCAAAAGAAACTATCAAAGACAACAATGCCGTTGGCATTTCAATTCACAGCACATCACAAAATATAGGTATGATTGAGATTAAAAATAGTAATTTACAAGAGGAATTCACTGAACTTATTGAAAGTATAGCAAACCTTTTTGCAACATCAATTACTCTGCAAAGTCAAATTGATGAGACATACAAACTTATTAACTCTGAAAATACAGATATAAAAGACTTGCAGCACATGCGAGCTGAATTGACAGCATTAATCGGTGATCTTTGTGATTATCAACAGATTTTTGTACAAAACCTCGCAAATGCAGTTGATACAAAAGGCGGATATAAAGTTTCACATTCTAAAAACACAGCAGAGCTTGCAAGAAAAATTTGCAAACAGCTCGGATTGAATGAAAAAACAACCGATTTAATTTATTATGCAGGACTTTTGCAAAATATCGGGAAAATTACACTTCCTGAAAGTATCTTTGCGACAAACGGAAAACTTTCTGATGAAGATTTCAAAAAAATACAAAACCATGCAAATGTCGGCGTAAACCTTTTGATGAACATAAACTTCCTATCAGAAGTTGTACCATATATAACCTATCAAAAAGAACGTTTTGACGGTTCAGGTTCACCTGAAGGGCTAAAAGGACAGTCAATTCCATTCGGTTCAAGAATTATAGCGGTAGCTGATGCTTATTCTGCAATGACATCAGACAGACCATACAGAAAAGCTATGGTCAAAGAAAAAGCACTTTCAATTATGAAAGAAGAAGCAGGCTCAAAATGGGATTATGACGTCGTAAATGCTTTAGAAAAAGTAATTGAAGATTAAAAAATTCTATATAAATTTCAAGAGACAGCAAATGCTGTCTCTTTTTTTATTATTGAATAATACTGAATGCCGTAATATCACTAATATTTACACTCAGCCAATCATACCTGAAACAAACATAATCATGACATTCACAATCATTATCATCACAGGTACAATAGTCCTCAAGTCGGCACACAAGCGCATTTTCTAAAGGTAAAAAGTCATCATGACATTCCTCACATTTACCTTCTGCGATAAAAACGCGCCCGTCTATTTTTAAATTCTCAGTAAAAATAGTAATTTTATCAGTGCCGTTGTCATCAATAATTTTTTTCAAAGATTTCAATAAATTTTTATACATAAAACGTCTCCTGTATTTTTACCGAATTTGGCAGTTATAACAAATACAGTAAAAACTAATTTATTAAAAATTTAATTCAACAGCCTGACTAATCATAAAATATAAATAAATGAACAAAGAGTTAACTTTTTTGTCATAAATTGCCAATATAATTATGTTTATGCTACAATATAACTAAAGAATAGACTAATTAAGGGGAGAAAATTATATATGTCAGATGGAATACAAGAAGTGAAAGAGCAAGTATCTGCTGCTACAGAAGAAAAAATTGAAGTCGTAGATCTTCCGGATAATAATGAAGCTATCGAGACAAAAACAAGTGCCAGCTATGATGCAAGCAACATCAGAGTATTGGAAGGCTTAGAAGCTGTCAGAATGAGACCGGGTATGTATATCGGTTCTACTTCTCAAAGAGGTCTTCACCACTGCATATATGAAATCGTTGATAACTCAATCGATGAATCTCTTGCGGGTTTTTGTACAGATATTCATGTAACTGTAAATAAAGATAACAGCGTTACCGTAGAAGATAACGGGCGTGGTATTCCAGTCGATATCAAACCGGAAACAGGAAAATCTGCATTAGAAATCGTTCATACAGTACTTCACGCAGGCGGAAAGTTTGGTGATGGCGGATATAAAGTTTCAGGCGGATTGCACGGTGTAGGTGCATCAGTTGTAAACGCACTATCTGAAAAATATAAAGTCGAAGTATCCCGTCAAGGTTTCGTATGGAGACAAGAATATATGAGAGGGGAACCTCTTACTCCCGTAGAAAAGGGTGAAGCTACGGATAAGACCGGAACCAGAACAACATTTTGGCCGGATCCTGAAATTTTTACAGAAACAACAGAAATTGATTGTGATGTAATCGCTACAAGATTGCGTGAAATGGCATTTTTGAATAAAGGTTTAAAAATCATATTCACAAACGCTCACACCGATGAAACTGAAACTTTCCACTATGAAGGTGGAATTGGCAGTTACGTTGAATTTTTAAATAAAAATAAAACAGTACTTCATGACAAACCAATCTACATAGACAAAGTTGTTGATAATATGCAGGTAGAAGTTGCAATGCAATATACAGATGCTTATAATGAAAGCGTTTTATCTTTTGCAAACAACATCAACACACATTCAGGCGGTACGCACTTGACAGGTTTCAGAAACTCTATCACTCGTGTACTAAACGACTATGCAAGAAAAAATAACATTTTAAAAGATTCTGACCAAAACCTATCAGGTGAAGACGTAAGAGAAGGACTTACTGCAATCGTATCAGTAAAAATTCCAAACCCTGAATTTGAAGGCCAAACAAAAGAAAAACTAGGTTCTCAAGAAGCAATGGGGGCAGTACAAGATGCTGTAAGGGATAAATTGCAAGAATGGCTTGAATTTAATCCAAAAATCGCAAAAATGATTTTAGAAAAAACTCTTCAAGCACAACGAGCAAGAGAAGCTGCAAGAAAAGCAAGAGAATTAACAAGAAGAAAGACCGTTCTTGAAAATTCAACATTACCAGGGAAACTTGCAGACTGCTCAAATAGAGAACCTGAAAAATGCGAAATATATATCGTTGAGGGAGATTCAGCTGGTGGATCTGCAAAACAAGGCAGAAACAGAATGTTCCAAGCAATTTTACCATTAAGAGGTAAAATTCTTAACGTAGAAAAAGCAAGATTAGACAAAATTTACGGCAACAATGAAATTCAATCAATGGTGCAGGCTTTTGGTATCAACATAAGCAAAAACGAAGAAGAAGTTGACCTTGAAAAGCTACGTTACCACAAAATTATTATTATGACCGATGCCGACGTTGACGGAGCTCACATCAGGACATTGCTTTTGACATTCTTCTTCAGATACGCAAAACCACTGATTGACAATGGTTATGTATATATCGCACAACCTCCACTTTATAAAATAACAACAGGCAAAACTTCTGAATACTTATTTAATGAACACGCTCTTGATAAGATGTTGAAAGAACGCGGAATTAAAAACTTAAGTCTTTCAGATAAGACTAAATCAAAAGTAAAAACAGGCGATGAGTTGTTAGAATTAATCAAAAACATGTCAACTTTCTACAATTCATATAACAACCCGATTTTGAATATGTTCCCTGCGGTAGTTTTAAGAGGTCTTGTTCGTGCAAACATTCAAGCTGAAGACTTTGACAATCAAGAGCGTATGAATGAAGTTTGCGAATACTTGAATAACTATCTTCAAGACCACGCTAAAAACTACAATATAGCAGAAGCTGAAAATTATAAAGTATCAGTTAAATACAATCCTGAAAATGCTAAATATTCACTACAATTGAATTTGAATGAAGAAGAACACGTGATAATTAACCAAAGCATTATCAAAAGTAGTGAATTTAAACGTTTGAGAACTTCTTACCCATTAATTAGAGACTTCTTAATCGAAGAAGAAGATAAATTGATACTTGAGACTGATACAGAACAGTATGACATCACATCATTTGATAAATTGCAAAAAATAATTGACGACAGAGGCCAAAAAGGTTTGACAATCCAACGTTTCAAAGGGTTAGGCGAAATGATGCCTCAACAACTTTGGGAAACAACAATGGACCCTGCAACCAGAACTCTATTAAAAGTTAATATAGAAGATGCGATGATGTGTGATCAACTGTTTGATATATTGATGGGTGATAAGGTCGATCCTAGAAGAAACTTTATCGAAGCTAACGCGGTATATGCTACTAACATTGATACATAACAAAAAAGCTCTCTTATGAGAGCTTTTTTGTTTAACACATTTTAATTAATTATACATATTTTTTATCATATTTTCTGTGGACATCCCCCCTTTTTCCGGAGTCATGCAAGATGATTTTATTAGTTGTAAAGGTTGAGAATCATTCGATGTTACAACAAAAGAAAATAAATCATACCCCCACTTATTAGGCTCTTTTTTACCATTTATATCAATTGCAAATATTGGTATAGTTTTGCTGTTCCCATATAAAACTACAATAATTCCATTTTTTAAAACATATACTGTATTTTGATTCAATATAGCATCTTTCTTAAACCATGGACAAGAACCTGAAAGAGCTTCCATTTTCTCATCCGATAAGTCTGGATTATTGATTTGTTGGACAGTATCATACCCTTCATATTCCGGAATACATCCCTTTGCAAAAGCATTACCATTGCAAATTGTAATTATTTCTACATTTGAAAAAAATGTATCAAAAAAGAATTTACAAGTAGGCCCATTCATTCTGCCATTATAATCTGATGGTAAAGGGCTTCCATCAGGAAGTCTATGAGTTCCAGCAATACAAGCCCCATACTGATCTTTATCACATTCAAAAGCTGGATAAGGTTTTACATTCCAATAATAACAATCTGGTTTATAACCTAAATCTGATTCTACCCTTAAAATAAGTTGTGAAAATAATGAATATGCAGCTTTAAATTGATTTTGCAAAACCTTCTTTTGATAATAGCCGAGCAATGCTGGTAAAGTTATTGCTGCAACTATCCCGATTATCCCTAGTGTAATTAAAACTTCCGCTAACGTAAATCCAAAATTTTTCTTTATAAACCTTTCAGGAACATTATTCTCGGTTGCCCCCCCCCCCCTGAAAGTCAGTCATAGCAAGCTTTTTCATACTTTATCCTCCGTTTACTCAACAATAATAATTATATTAAATTTCTCAAAGTTTTTCAAGCATTGAAATAATAGTATTCTTGTAGTAAAATTATTGAGTATTGGAAAACTTTATAGAAAAGAGATTATTATGAGTATTACTGAAAATAAAACAGAATTTAAAAATTTAGAAAAGAGCACAATTATGAAAAAAGAATTGATTTTCTTAGGACCTCCGGCTTGCGGAAAAGGAACTCAGACAACAAAATTAGCTGAATTTCTTAACCTTCCGCACGTAGATACAGGATCTCTTTTGAGAGCAGAAATTAAAAACCAAACACCTGATGGCGTTGTCGCTAAATCATTCATAGACAAAGGTCAATTAGTACCTGTTGATTTGGTTGCAAAAATTATTAAAAACAGACTTTCTCAAGATGATTGCAGAGATGGCTATATTCTAGACGGGTATCCAAGAAGCGTTGAGCAAGCTGATAAATTAGATGTAATTAACAATGAAATTAACAGCAAAAGAGATGTTGAAGTTGATTTTAAAGCTATTTACTTTGATATCGATACAAACGTGCTTGTTGAAAGAATTGTAAACAGAAGATCTTGCCCTGTTTGCGGCGAAATTTACAACTTAGCATTCAAAGCTCCGAAAAAAGACGGTGTTTGTGATAAATGCGGTACTGAATTAGTTCAAAGAAAAGACGATACAAGAGAAGTCGCTCAAGCAAGATTTGATACATATTTCAATGAAACAGCGCCTTTAATTGAATACTACAAAAACAAAGGTACTTTAAAAACTATTGATGCGAACGGATCAATAGACGAAGTATGGGAAAGACTTTTAGAAGTAATTAAGTAAAAAAGAAAGGAGCCAAGCAATTTTATAAAAATTGCTTGGCTATATTAGTTATGATTCATAAAAAATCAAGAGACGAAATAAAAAGAATGCGTCATGCTGGACATATTGTTGCTTTAGTTCATCAAAAAATGAAAGAGGTAATAGAACCTGGCATTAGCACCAAAGAATTGGACAATATCGCATATCACATAATTAAAGAAAACAAAGCTATTCCGACATTTTTAGGATATGCAGGATTTCCAGCTTCAATTTGTGCATCAATAAATGAACAAGTTGTACATGGAATTCCAAATGAAAACATCAAAGTAAAAGAAGGCGATATAATCTCTATTGATGTAGGTGCAACGTATGGTGGAATGGTCGGCGATGGAGCTTGGACATACCCTGTCGGTAAAATAGATTCAGAGCTTCAAAGACTTTTACGTACAACAGAAGAAGCACTTTTTGAAGGCATAAAACAAATGCGAGAAGGAAACGTCCTTGATGATGTATCAAAAGCTATAGAACGAGTTGCAGTGAGAGAAAAACTCGGTATAGTACGTCAATACGGTGGTCATGGTGTAGGGCATGAAATGCATGAAGAACCATTCCTTTTCAATTACAGCGTGGGAAACCATACACCACTAAAACAAGGTTATGCAATTGCAATTGAACCTATGCTTAACTTAGGCGGAGATGATGTTGTTGTCGCAGATGATGAATGGACTGTATCGACAACTGATAAAAAACCTTCTGCACACTTTGAGCACACCGTATTAGTAACTGAAGATGAACCGTTAATTATTACTAAACTTATGGCATAATTTCATTTTGATTTCAAACTTAATCTGAGACATAACACGGGAGAGAATAATTAATGAAATATTATATAGGTCTGTCACTTGCAGCAACATCAAGCGTAGATACAGGCGTCGCTATCTTGGACGAGTTTAATAATATAATATTTGTTGACAAATTATACAAAATGAACGATATAATATTTTTCTTTGACAATTACTCCTCAATAAAAGATAGCGAAATTTGTATATCTCTTGCTTGGGATAGAACAATGTTGAATGGTAAATGGAGAATTCTCTCAAAACCATATCAAATGGTTGCAACAAACCCGCATATGCCAAATCAAGACAATTGGACTCAAAGATTTACTACAAGAGGCTCTGAATATTTTAAATCACTAACAGAAAAAGGTGCAAATGTAAGCAGATTTGAATTATATCTTACAAGGCAGAGTCTGCATTTAAATTCTTGCTACAAAGAACGATCTCCTGCTGATTGCAAATTTTTGCAACAAGCACTTAAAAACGAATGGGGATTTGAAGATATTCCTGTAAATATGATGCCTATGTCACAATTGGAAGCAATTGTCGGGGCAATATTAGCTAAAGAAAATTACAAAAATCCGTCAAATATCAAACAAATATCAAGCTTTAGAGATTTTCCTGTAATTGATGTCATAAAAAATCCCAAAAACCTATTTGAAATCGGAATTCAATAACTATTCTTTATCTCTTGTAGCGATGAGACTCAATGAAGCACCCAATAGTGCGCCTATTCCCATTCCCCACTTAAATCCGTTCCATTTGATTGTGCTCATTGCCTTTGATGTTATAGGATCCATTAAACTTTCATCCTTTTTAAAGTTTTTAAAATTATCAGCAAACTCTTTTTTTAATGTTGTTACTTTAAACTTGTCTGTTACAGAATCCTTTAATTCTTTACATTTAATTGCAATATCAGAAATATTTTCATTTACACCCATTTCAGTCAAGAAAATTTTTGACTCGTTTGAGAGTTTATTTTTAGAAATTTCATCAGCAACTGCCTGCAAAGTTTTTATATCCTTTTCTGCATTTCTTTTTGTTACTCGAAATGCAGTATTTACAAAAGTATCTTTACCGACAGGCAAATAATAACAAGTCATACCTAAAAGACCACCCAATATTGTAGCTCCAACCCTTTTGGATCTCGGTGATACTTGGTTTGGTGATGCATAACTCATAGTTGAATCAATATATGGCATAGAATACCTCTTTTAGCTTCTATGGTTTAAAATCACGTCAAAAAATTTTTTGCTATTTTTATAAATATTTTTTTACAATTTCTAAAAGTTCTTCAAAAACCTTTTCAATAGGCTGGACAGAATTTATAACCTTAATTCTCTCAGGCTCCTCTTTTGCTATTTTCAAATAACCATCTCTGACTCTATTATGAAAGTCAACGCCTGCACTTTCCATCCTATCTTTATCTTTGCCGACTCGCTGCATAGAAGTTTCTACATCTATATCAAAAACAATCGTTAAATCGGGCTTTTTAAAATTTGTAGCCAAACTATTTAACATTTTTATTCTATCAATATCAAGTCCTCTACCATACCCTTGATAAGCGACAGTCGAATCTATATGACGATCACAAAGTACAATTTTTCCTGCTGCAACCGCTGGATTTACAATTATATCAATATTTTGCGCTCTATCAGCCAGAAATAGAAAAGACTCACAACGATCTGATACGACACCGTCATAATTCAATAAAATTTCTCTGACTTTTTCACCTAATCCTTTTGCTCCAGGTTCTCTTGTCAATATTACATCGTAACCTTCTTTTTCAAGATAATCCTTCAACAAGTTAATTTGAGTAGTTTTTCCGCAACCGTCTGCCCCCTCAAATGTTATAAACAAACCTCTATCTCTCATAAGTCTCTCCTATAAGATATATTTTAACACAAAAAAGGCACCTCTTATCGAGATGCCTTTTTTATTTTAAAAAAAACTATTATGATACAAGTTCTTTAACTTCAGCTGCAAAGTTTTTTGGATCCAATTTGATTCCAGGTCCCATTGTGGTTGATAGGTAAACTGATTTTACAAAAGTACCTTTTGCTGAAGATGGTTTTGCTCTTAAAACTGCATCTGCAAGAGTTGCATAGTTTTTAATCAAGTCTTCTTCAACAAATTGAACTTTTCCGATAGGACAGTGGATCATACCTTGTTTGTCTGCACGGAATTCAACTTTACCAGCTTTAGCATCTTTAACAGCTTTTGCTACATCCATTGTAACTGTACCTGTTTTTGGGTTTGGCATTAAGCCTTTAGGTCCTAATACACGACCTAATTTACCTAACATACCCATACAATCAGGTGTTGCAATCAATGTATCAAATTCAAACCAGCCGTCAGAAATTTTATCAATGATTTCTTCTGCTCCTGCGTAATCAGCACCTGCTTCTTTTGCTTCAGTTGCTTTAGCACCTTTAGCGATTACACAAACTCTAACTGTTTTACCCAAACCTGCAGGTAATACAACAGTTGATCTGATTTGTTGGTCAGCTTGACGAACATCAATACCTAATCTCATGTGGCATTCTACTGTTTCGTTAAATTTAGCTAATTCTTTTGATATTTCTTGTAGTTTTTTAATTGCATTTACTGCTGTTGAAGGTTGTTCAAACCCTTCTAGCATTTCCTGCATTTTCTTTTGTTTTTTAGTTAATTTTGACATTTTCTTTTATCCTTTCGTGGTAATAACGGATTTTGCAATATTTGCAAAACTCCTTCCATCCTAACCTTCCTTAACTGTTACACCCATTGCACGGCAAGAACCTTTAATCATTTTTACCGCTGCTTCTAATGTTGTAGCATTTAAGTCATTCATTTTCATTTTTGCAATTTCTTCAAGTTGTGCTTGAGTAATTTCTGCAACTTTATCCTTGTTTGGTGCTGCTGAACCTTTTGACAAGTTTAAAGCTTTTTTAATTAATACAGGAGCCGGAGGTGATTTTGTAACGAAAGTGAAACTTCTGTCTTCATATACATCAATTACAACCGGAATAATATATCCTGCTTGAGATTCTGTCTTAGCATTGAATTGCTTACAGAAATCCATGATGTTTACACCGTGCTGACCTAGTGCCGGACCTACCGGAGGTGACGGATTTGCTTTTCCAGCTTCGATTTGAAGCTTAATTTTTCCTACTACTTTTTTTGCCATTTTTTTCTCCTTTTGTGGTAATAGCGGTTTCAATAATTATATTGAAAATCCTTCCACATTTTTGTATTTCCTGACTGCATTCAACAGGGTTTGCTGCTTATACAGTCTATATTTTTATAGTTTATTAATTTGTTTATATTCCAATTCTACCGGAGTTTCACGTCCGAAAATTGATACGTTTGCACGTAATTTTGATTTATCAGGATATACTTCAATAATATCTGCAACAAAATCTGCAAATGGTCCTGATATAATTCTAACTTTATCACCTGCTTTAACATCGAGTTCAATTTTTTGTGATTGAGATGTTGAACGGTGAATAATCTTTTTAATTTCACTGTCGCGAGCAGGAATTGGCTTTTTAGCTGATCCTACAAATTTTGTAACACCTGCTGTATGGCGAACTACATACCAGCTATCTTCATCCATAATCATTTCAACTAGAACATAGCCTGGGAAAATCTTCTCTTCACGTTCTTGCTTTTTGCCACCTTTCATTTGGGTAACTGTTTTTTGCGGAATTTCTACTCTGAAGATTTTTTCACCCATATTCATATATTCTATACGTTTTTCCAAGTTCACTTTAACTTTATTTTCATGACCTGTTACCGTATGAACTATATACCAGCGTTTTTGATTTTTCTTGGCTTCTTTTTTTTCTGCTTCTTCTTGAGCTTGAGCTTCTGCTTCTTGTGCTTCAGCTTTTAAATCTTCATTTAATTGTTCTTCCATTGATTTTTCTTTTTTTGCCATAAGCCACCTTTATTTTCGTTCTAAGAACTATTTTATCAGCCCTAACAAGCCTTTAAAAATTATGTCCATTAAATAAACTGATACTGTAAATACAAACACAATAACAATTACAAACAATGTCTCAGCGACAACCTGACGTCTTTCGGGCCAACTTATTTTACCCCATTCTGATTTAACGCCTTTAAAATATGTAGTTATTCCGTTTATAAATTCCGGTGTTTTACCCGGTTGTGATGAAGTATCATTACCTATCATTATTTGGTTTCCTTATATTAAAATCGCGCCCTGAAGGACTCGAACCCTCGACATCCGGTTTTGGAGACCGACGTTCTACCAACTGAACTAAGGACGCACGGGGGATAAATCCCCTTTTCGTCATTAAGACTTGTCCTACTTAGTTTCTTTGTGATTAGTATGTTTTTTACATTTTGGACAATATTTGCTTAATTCAAGCCTTTCTTTAATATTTTTTTTGTTTTTTGTTGTTGTGTAGTTTCTTTCTTTGCAATCTTCGCATGCTAGAACTACCATTCTGTCATTTTTTCCTTTGATACCCATTGTTATTTCCTTTTTCCTATTAATTTTTCAACTTTTGAGTCCTTTTTAAAATAGAATGTGAGAGAGATCACATTCTATTTAATCGGCTTACGAATATATAATAAAACAAAAATAAATAAATGCAAACAATTGTAAACAAATGCAAACAAAAAAGGAGCATGAATTCATACTCCTTTTTTGTTAATTATTTTAATTGGACTATCTTACTTTAAAATCTGAAGAACTATTTCTCATTTCATAAGAGCTTGGAACATCATAATTATTATAAGATTCAGTTCTCAACTTCTCCATATAAACTTGACCGTTTTTAACTACTTGTTGTAATTGAGTCAAATCACGTTCAAGATTTGTAAGAACTTGTTCTGCATAAATTTCAGCACCTTCTCTAGTTTTCATCGCATCTTCTGTCGCTTTAACTCTGATTTCATCAGCTTCTTCTAGAGCTTTTCTTTTTAATTCTTCACATTCTTCTTGAACTTGAGATCTAATTCTATTACCTTCACGTTCTAAAGCTTTAATAAAATCAGCTTCAGAAAGTTTTCTATCAGCTTCAGCTTGAGCATCTGCGACTATTTTTTCTGCTTTTTGTTGAGCTTCCATTTGCATTTCATCTCTACGTCTTAAAAATGCTCTTGCTTCCTGAATTTCTACAGGTAAATTACTATATATTTTATCAATCAAAGCTTCTATTTCTTTCGGTTTTGCAAGTACAAAACGTCCGGGAATTATTGGAAAACTTTCTTCGATTGACATTTCTAACAATCTTAATAAGTCATATACACCATTTTGTTGCATTTTATTACATATCCCTTTCTTGATAATTACATTCTACAAGAGCGAAAATTAATTGTCAAACTATTTTTGAGTAATTATCAAGTATTTTAAGATATTTTAAATATTTATATACTTTAGTGCTTTTTTTGTTTCAAAAACTCATATACAGCATCAGGCACAAACTTTGAAATATCCCCATTGTTAAGATAAATTTCTTTAATTGTACTTGAAGAAATGAAGTTATATTTCGGTTTTGTAATCAGGAAAATTGTCTTTATTTCACTAGATAATGCACTATTTGCTTGAGATAACTGCATTTCATATTCAAAGTCAGATACAGCTCTAAGACCTCTTAATATTACATTAGCATTTCTTTTTTTAGCATACTCGATTGTAAGCCCTTCAAAGCTGTCAACTTCTACATTTTCAATATCTTTTACGCTTTCTTTTATTAATTGGACTCGCTCATCCACAGTTAAAAATGCGTTTTTTTCCGAATTCCTTGCTACTGCTATTATTACTTTATCGAAAATTTCAGCTCCGCTTTTCAATATGTCTATATGACCTTTTGTTATAGGATCAAAACTACCGGGATAAACTGCTATTTTCATATTTTTCCTCTCTTTTTCTTTTCAAAGCAAGTCAATTATAAATCAAAAAGAAATATTTTTACAAACTTTTGTAACAAAATAATTAAAATATGAAATTCGATATATAAAAAATACTTTATTAGTATATAAGAAATCTATAACTTTTATTTTATATAACCTACCTACACACTTACTACCAAACTTCTTTTAAAGAAGTTTTTTTTTTTTTATAAAAAGAACACCGAAAGTACGGTGCTCTTTTAAAACTTTTTAATTTGCAAAGAAACTATTTCAAGCTTATGCTTACTGAAGAACCTTTTTTAGAAATAGCTACTTTGTCTTCTCTTGCTAACCAGCCAAGACCTAAATCTGCAAAGTTTCCTTTAAGATCTAATTCTTTTTTCATTTTAGCAAATGTTGATTTTCCATTGTTAGATGATAAATAGTTGTAAATTTGTCCTGCTGATTGTCCGATTTGTTCTTGTAATTCTTGCATTTCTACCTCCACTTTCTTGCAATGCTTTTATAATTCTTTATTTACAGTTTAATACTAGAACATTTTTTTCAAAAATGCAATAGTTTAATAGTATTAATTTGAATGGTAAAAATAACACTTTTTTTGTGATAAAATACTATAAAAAGAGGATTGTATAAGTTGATTTTAGATGGAAGTGTATCATCCAATAAAACAGACATGCTGGTCGAAAATTATGCAAAGCTTTTGAACAAAGGCATTCCAGCGTCATCCATTCTTGTAATTGTACAGAATTCTCAGCTCAAAAACAAATTTGTAGAAAATACACTTAATCTTTTGACTATTCCTGCTATTGAAAAACTTGAAGTACATTCGTTTTTTTCACTGGTATATAATACAATCATTGACAACTGGGCTGTGTTAGAAAATATAAATCCATACTCTGGAGCTGAAATTTTACCTAATCTTGCGGGACTTGAGGTCTCTCAATTTATCTTGAAAGATATTATAAAAGAAGTTCAATTTAAGGGATACAATTCTAAAAAATCACTTTTGCACCAATTATTCAGAAGATATTCACTTATTGTGCAAAACAATCTTTCTGATGACGAAGTTGATTGGAGATCCAGGGTATTAGGCGAAAGTTTTGCAGATGATGCTAAAATCGCACTCAAAAAATTGCTCGCAAAAACTCTTGCACTGAGGGATTTTGACTATTTACGACAAGGACTTGTGTTTAATTATATTTATAAAAATACGGATTACTTTAAAAACATTGAATATCTGATACTTGATGATGGGGATGAAATTACACCGATTTGTTTTGATTTTATAAAGCACATAGCTCCTCAATTAAAAGAAGTATTTATAGCATTTGACAGAAAAGGCGCGAGCAGAACAGGGTATTTAAGTGCTGATAAGACTGCAGTTTGGGAGTTTGAAAACCTTTTTAAAGAATCTGTTATCTCAATAGATTCCAACTCTAAATTAAAATTTGATGCAGAAAATATTTTTAAAAATATTACAGAAGATAAAAATGAGATTTTACAAAATTTTTCACTTCAGTCACCTTCAAAACGAGCAAAAATGATTGATTTGGCAACGACTCAAATTAACAATCTTTTGAAGGCAAAAGTGAAACCTTCTGAGATTTGCATCATCACTCCTATAATTGATGATATGCTCAAATTTTCTCTAAAAGAAAATATTAAAAATCACACCAATTTACTGTTTTTATCAGGAAGTGAAAAAATAATACAAAATCCTCTTGTATTGTCAGTTTTGACTATAATAAAGCTAAATTGCGGAATGAGAGATAAACTAAGCTCGTTTAATCTAAGAATAATTCTCTCAAATTTCTTGGAAATCCCGATTAAATATTGTCGCGAAATTTTAGAAAATTTTGACAGCAGTAAAAACTTAATTGAATATGAATTTCCGCATGCCGATTATACTGAGAAATATAATAAATTTTTAAAACTGATCAATGATAACTCCAGTTCAGAAAAACCTTTATCAATACAAGCTTTGGAAATTTATAACGAACTTATTGATTTGAAAAATTTCGATGCAAATATTCTAAATAAATTCAATTTCTTTATAAAACAACTGCAAGAATTTGAAAATATTTTTAAATCAGATTTTGAAAAACGAAAAACAGAAATTATCACTCAAATCGAAAATTCAATAATTTCAGAAAACCCTTATTCAATATTAGAAATAAAAGACCGAGACCTTGTAATCGGGACTCCTCAAAAAATTATAGACAACCAGATAAGGACAAAATATCAAGTTTGGCTTGATATCTCAAGTGATGAATGGATTAAAAGCGATACCGGCCCATTGTATAACGCTTGGGTATTCCAGCGAGGATGGTCAAAAGATGAGTTTACTATTGATGATAACATAGAACTCGGCAAAGAAAAAACTGCACGAATTTTAAGAAAATTAACTCTATGTGCTGATGAAAAAATATTTACTTATTCAAGTCTTTTTGACGGTAACGGAATTGAAAATTTTGGTGGTATAGAAAAATACATTATTGTAGAAACTCAAAAAACTGAGACCGAAGAAGTTCAAAAGAAGTTTAAAATTACACCAAGGCCTGACCAAAAGCCAGTTCTTGAATACAAATCAGGACAAATGGCAATTTCTGCAGTTCCTGGAGCCGGCAAAACAACTATTTTACTAGCTCTTATTATCAAGCTACTGGAAATCGGAGCTAATCCTGAAAATATTTTTGTATTGACTTATATGGAATCTGCTGCAAGAAACTTTAGAGAAAGAATAAAATCAGTACGAGAAGATTCTGCGCAACTTCCTAATATCAGTACAATTCACGGACTTGCACTTAGAATTTTAAAGGAAAACGGAAATTTTGAACGACTCGGTCTATCTTCAGATTTTGAAATTTGCGATGATACACAACGCTCAAGAATTGTCAAAGAAATTGCTACTAAGCTTAACTTGAAGAAAAATGAAACTGACGATTTTGACAGAGGAATTTCCGTTTTCAAAATTGGCGGTGGAATATTCAATGAAAACATCGCGGATTTAAAACTCAAGAAATTTCAAGCCTTCTTCAATGATTACCAAGCAACATTGAAAGCTTCCAATCTTATAGATTATGATGATATGCTAATTTCTTCAGTAAAACTTCTTGAAGAAAATCTAGATATTCTCGCTCACTATCAGAATATTTGTCATTTTATTATTGAAGATGAAGCTCAAGATTCATCAGCAATTCAACAAAGATTAATAAACCTTTTGAGTGCAAAATATAAAAATCTTATACGCTGTGGGGATATCAACCAAGCAATTACGACAACTTTTTCTAACGCTGATGTAGAAGGGTTCAGAAACTTCATAAAAAATTCAAATAATGTCAGCATGGACTGCTCGCAAAGATGTACAAAAGATGTCTGGACTCTTGCTAATGACCTTGTAAAATTTGCAGAAACTCGAGATGAGATGAAAAATGCTTTTTACAAAATTTTTATGCACCCGGTCGAAGGAAGAAACCCTGTTAGTGAAAATGCACTTACTGCGAAAATATTTGAGAGCACTTTAGAAGAAAAAAATTATATTCTTTCAGTTATAAAAAACACACTCAAAAAAAATCCAAAAGCCACAATTGGAATACTTTTGAGAAACAATTTCCAAGTTATTCAATGGATGGATTTTATAAATAACAGCGGACTTAAAACAATTACAAGAAGCGAATGCCTTGAACAAAAGACCATATTTAGAGCAATTTATGCAGTACTTTTAATGATTCTGCACCCATTTGATAATAATACAATCGCAGATTGCTATGAAATATTAGCAGAATGCGGATTTTACAAACAAAGACTCAGCTGTGAAATAAGAAAATATGAAAACCCTTTCATCTCAATCAATTGCGATAATATTAATAATATTCACCTTGAACAATTTTATTGGGATTTAACTTACTGGCTTTCATTTCCGCATTTAAGTGCTGATGAATTAGCTATAAAAATCGGTCTTTATTATTTTTCAAGCGAAATCGAAAAATCAAACGTATATCTGATTTCGACTCTTATAAAACGAATCGGGATGAATAACAATAATTTTGAATATATTATGACAAGACTTTTTGAGCTTTCTAAAAAAACATCCTTGAGCGGATTCAAATTTTTCTCTGAAGAAGATGAAAGTGATAAAGAATTTTTAGAAGGAAAAGTACAAATTATGACTCTCCACAAATCAAAAGGCGATGAATTCGATTTAGTATTTTTACCGGAAATGACAGAAAAAAATCTCCCGCTTGACTTCAATCAAATTAAACTAAAATCTTCTGATTTTATGGAAAGTTTAAAGCAACTAAATCCTGAGTACAAACCAAAATCAGAATTTCAGCTCAAACAAGAATTGCTATCAGAAAACTTAAGACTTTTATATGTCGCAATTACCAGAGCAAAGAAGAATTTGCAAATCACAATGAGCCGAAAAGCTAAATCTTATGAAAAAATAATTGATCAGGAACCATCGTTAATTTTTGATATCATTAATATGAAAGCAGGTAATTTATGAAAAACTTTTCACCTAATATGTTGAAAACTTTTGTGAGCTGTCCTGTAAAATACAATCTTAAATTTAATGAGAAAATTACAGTTCCGCAAAACCCTGCGATCTTTGAAAAAGGTAAAAAAATTCACGCACTTGCAAACTATTATCATAGAGGTGCCGATATTTCTAAGCTTGAAACTGCCCTGAACGAAGATGAAAAAATCATTTGGGAAAGACTTAAAAACAACGAATATTTTTCTAAAAAATGTCTGCACTCAGAATACCCGATTACAGCAAAACTTGATGAATTCTGGATTTTCGGAAGATTAGACGCAATTGTTGAAGATAGTGAAAACTACTATATTTTAGACTACAAAACAGGCTCAATCCCTAAAAACCCAGAGCAGGATTTTCAAACAATGATTTATTTACTCTGCGCAAATCTAATACTACTTTCAAAAAAAGATTTAAACTTTGTATATATAGATTTAAAAAACAATGAAAATAAACTGATTAAATTTACAGAAAACTTAAAAGAAATTTATGAAAACAAATTGAAAAATCAATGTGAAATTATTATGCAAACAAAAGATTTTGAAGGAAAAGAAAACAAATTAAACTGTAAATTCTGTGAATATAATAAAATTTGCAAATTTATATAAAAAAAAGAGGTGACTTTTTTGTTAAAAAAAGGAGCATTCACCTCTAGAAACTTGCAGTAAGCTATGACTCTTACTACAATTATTTCCTTAGCTATGATAAGGAAATACCTTTATAAATCATATGTACCAATGTATTTTTATCTATTTAATATTCAAAAATTATAGAAGCCTTGGTAATTGCCTAATATATTTTACATATTACCATAGTATTGGGTGGCAAGTCAATATATAGGTGTATAGAATAGTAAGTATGAAAAAAGAGAGTCATACTGATTTAACGGAAAAACTGGGTCAGAAAATTCGCATCGAACGCATGAAAAGAAAAATGTCTCAAGAAAAATTAGCTGAACTTTCTGAACTAAATCGAAACTTTATCGGAATGGTCGAAAGAGGAGAAAGTAATATAACTGTCAAAAACCTTGAAGCCATTTCAAAAGCTTTCGGAATGGAAATTAAAGAATTATTTAATTTCGTCATTTAATTTTTTAAATTAAAAAACCCCGCATAAGCGGGGTTTTTTAATATGCTTTAAATCAAACTACTTGATTTCTACTGTAGCACCAGCTGCTTCAAGTTGTTTTTTGATAGCTTCAGCATCTTCTTTTTTGATGCCTTCTTTAACTGGTTTTGGAGCGCCATCAACTAAGTCTTTAGCTTCTTTCAAGCCTAAACCTGTGATTGCACGAACTTCTTTTAATACAGCGATTTTGTTAGCACCAGCGTTAGCTAAGATTACGCTTACTTCTGAAGCTTCTTCAGCTGCTGCTTCACCAGCTGCTGCAGGAGCTGCTGCTGCAACTGCTACAGGTGCTGCTGCTGATACGCCGAATTTTTCTTCCATAGCTTTTACTAATTCAGCTGCTTCTAATAAAGTTAATTTTTCAATTGATTCTAAAATTGATTCTACGTTACTCATTTTTTTCTCCTTGTATATTTTTTTTATTGTGTACTAAATATTATGCCGCTCTTATGCAGCTTTTTGATCTCTGACTGCTGCCATAGCTCTTGTAAGTTGAGCCATAACTGCGTTGACAGAATTTGCAATACCTGATGCAGGTGAATTGATTGAACCAAGTATTTTTGCAATAAGTTCTTCTTTTGAAGGCAATTTTGCCAATGCTTCTGTTTCTTGTGCTGATAACAATTTTCCGTCTAAAGCTGCACCTAAAATAACGCCTTTTTTGCTATCTTTGATAAATTTAGCAACAACTTTAGCAGGACTTACCTGATCTTCATAGCCGAAAGCTATTGCAACAGGTCCTTTTAATGTATCATTAAGAATTTCAAAATCAGTACCTTTTACGGCAATTTTAGCTAAAGTATTTTTTGTTACCATATAGTCGCCACCTTCTTTTTGAAGAGCACGTCTAAGGTTTGTAATTTCTTCTACTGAATAACCTTTGTATTCAGTTACAACTGCAACTTTAGCTTTTTCTAATTTTGATTTAAGAGCATCTATTTTTTCTGATTTGAATTGTTTTGTTGACATTGTCAGCTCCTTTTTTCTTGTATCGACCTTATGTTTAGGAGGTAAAACCTTTTCATACAAAAAAGATTTTGCGCATCCAAACCGCAAAATCACACATCTCAATTATTTTCGACTATCTCGAATATTTGCTAGTGTAACCTCGATTAGCTGTATAAACATTTAACGGTAAATACCGACTAATTGTCTGCGGTCTATATGGGAATATTACATTAAAAAAGATTAAAATGCAAGCACTATCTTAATATTTTTTAACCAAAGTCCAAACGTTTTCAGGCTCGGTTGTATCATATACACCTTTTAAGTATGCTTCAAACAGGTTTTTTGACTCCATATAATATCTGTTACAAAAATTACCGTAACAAACGATTTCGTTATATAAATTCAATTTTAATAGTATCTGCAAATCATAATACACATCTTTTAAAAGAGCTTTATCATCAAAAGCATCAATGGCTCCATAAGATTTCAAAATCCAATTATCTTTACGCAATTCCGTACGCATATCTTCGAGAGCTTTATCTACATAATACAAAAGCTTATCAACATGAGTAAAACCTTTTAGAGTTACAACTAGCTGGTCTCCATTTTTAGCAAATTTGCAACATGGTGACTCTTTTATCCTTGCGTATAAGTCACATACCAATTTATCAACCATTTCTTTTGATTCTTTTTCTTTTTCTTCATCAGAGCGTCTGTCATCAATCATTCTTTTTTTAGCTGCTAGACGAACAATCAAAACCACATTGCGATATGCTAAAATTGCTTGATCCGCTTCTGCTCTTAACTGAGCATTAAATTCATCTTCTTTTTTAGATTTTACTCTATCAATAGTTCTACCAAGTTTTCTTATTGCAGTTGCTGAAAAAGATTTTACTTGAGTTAAGAAACTTATTGCTATGACCAAAAACATTATGAATAAGAATAAAGAGCCGTCAGTTTTGTTTGCACCTTTATTCAAGGATTCTTCAAAATATGCATGCATAAAATCTGTAATATTATTCGCAACAGGAGTTAAAAAGGCCAAATATTGATGATTGATTAAATCCATAAACCAATATAGGGCAAAAGCTAAGATTATTACAGTCAGAATAATTTGTCCCATAAAAGACATATCTATAAATAATCTGAAAAACTTCTTGAAAAAATTTAATAATGCAAGCATACTTCCCTCTTAAACCATTAATTATCCAAAGATATATTATCGATTAATCTAACCTCACCAATTTTTACAGCTATAAATACAATTGTATCACTATCTGCTACTTTTTTTAATTCCAAATCATTTTTATCTCTGAATTCAAGATATTCAAGGCTATGACAGCTTTCCAGAAAACTGTATGCAGTCTCCGTCAATGCTTCGACATCTTTTATACCTGAATTATAGCATGTTTTTATATTAAATAAAATATTTTTTAAGACAAGAGCTTCTTTTCTCTGTTCAGGAGTCAGATATTTATTTCTTGAGCTCATTGCAAGCCCGTCATCTTCTCGCACTATCGGACAAGGAACAATTTCAATCGGAATACTCAAGTCTTTTACCATTTTCTTAATAATTATTAATTGTTGTCTGTCTTTTTCTCCGAAAAATGCATAATCGGGCTGTACTATATTGAACAATTTATTAACAACTGTACATACACCATCAAAATGTCCTACTCTTGATTTACCGCAAAGCTTATTTACATAGAAAAACGGAGGTATTACATATGTCAAAAAATCATTTGACATAATATGTCCTTCTCCATACATTTCAGTAGGTGTTGGCGCAAAAACAATATCTACACCGGCATCTTCTGCTAACTTTCTATCAGCATCCAGTGTTCTTGGATATTTTTCATAATCTTCACCAGGACAGAATTGAATTGGATTTACAAAAACTGACACAACAGTTTTATCACATTTTTCTACACTTTTTTTAATCAAACTCAAATGACCTTTATGAAGTGCACCCATTGTGGGCACAAGTCCTACGGTCAGCCCTTCCTTTTTCCACTCTTTAATTTTTGCTCTTACTTCAGCTATTGTATGTAATAACATTACTCTCACCTCTTTTTAAAAGATTATATCACAATTTTTTAAAAATTATACTGTTTTTTATATTGAGAATACAAATCCTTATAATAATTTTTATTTTTATATAAATTTTTTAAACCTTCATTTTCAGGACACAACTCTATTGCTTTTTTATAATCCTTTTCAAATAAATCTTTTTTACCATTTTGTCTGTATATGTAAGCTCTTGTTGCATAATCCCAGCAAGTAAGACTTTTACTGTCTTGTTCAAAATTTTTACTTATTGCCTCATAAGCCTTTTTATAGTCATTTTGTAAAATATAGTTTACTGCAACTAACTGAAAAAGCCCAAAATTTTCACACATATTAATTGCAGAATTATAATCTCCTTTTATTGTATATAAACGACATAAATGAACAGTTGAAACAATACTGTCATTAATTTTCAATGCCTTTTCAAAAGATGTAATAGCATTTTGACCATCAAAATATACCGCATAATAACTTCCTAATTCCTCAAGCATCTTAGTTTTAACTGACGGGATAATTGAAACTAAAACTGCGGATTTGTACAATTGTTCTGCCTTATTTTTCTCAGCTTGCAGAGCAAATGATAAAATCCAAAAAGGCATCCCTAAATATAAAATTATAAAGGACAATACAGTAAGTACAATCTGCACAGGTGATATTTTCAACTTCTTTTGTTTATATGAATTAATAAATACAAAAATCAATACTACTAATAGTATTAAAATTGCAACAAATGATAACAGAAACATTACAACAACAGTCATAAAAAGATCATTATTAATCAAAAGAGCTCTCCTATTATTTACTCATATCAAAAAACTTCATTTTCTGACGGAAATCTTCCAGCTTTTACATCTGAATCAAATTTTTTAGCACAATCAATAATCAGCGATTTCATATCACCGTATTTCCTTGCAAACTTCGGTGTAAAATCGGAATATTTACCAAACACATCATCTGATACCAAAACCTGTGCATCACAATATCTTCCTGCTCCACAAGAAATTGTCGGAATAGTTAAATGCTCAGTTATATATTTTGCACTATCCTCCGGAACCATTTCCAATACTAAAGAAAAAGCTCCGGCTGCTTGTAATTCTTTAGCCTGTTCTAAAATTTTCTTAGTCGATTCTTGAGTTTTCCCTTGAATTTTATACCCGCCAAGAGTATTCAAAAACTGCGGAGTGAAACCTAAATGCGACATTACCGGAATACCGGATTCTGTTAGCCTTTTTACAACAGACAAAATATAATCGCTATACCCTTCTATTTTTACGGCATTTGCACCTGATTTTATCATCTCACCGCAATTTTGTATTGCTGAAGAGATATCAGTATGATAGCTTAAAAAAGGCATATCCGTCACTACAAGAGCTCTATTTACGCCTTTTGCAACAGCTTTTGTAAAAATCTTCATTTCATCCACACCGACTGAATGAGTTGTCTCATACCCTAATGCTACCATCGCAAGGCTATCACCGATTAAAATAACATCAATTCCAGCTTCATCAATATACTTTGCGGTTGAATAATCATATGCAGTAAGCACTGAGAACTTTTCAGATGACTCCTTCATTTTTTTCAAAGTATTGACGTTTACTTTTTTAATCATTTTACAGCAACTTTCGAATTATTACATTCATCAGAAATTACATCTGAATTTTTTATATTTTTATGCTCTTTTTTAAACCAATAGTATATAGCACGAGCAACACGATTTGAGCTGTGTCTTACTAGACCTTCCCTATTATCTTCGATTAACTTTTTAGGGAACATTTTTACACCCAATTTTTTCAAATTATCCACATCTAATTTAACCGGATATGATCCTGCTATTTCATATTTTTTAGCAAGATTTGAAGGGATGTAGTCGTTTACAAGCACTGTATCAATTATATTTTTACTGTTTGCATGCTTCATTAACGCTCTTACATGATCTGCAGCTGTATAATTATCAGTTTCACCGGGTTGAGTCATTATATTACATACATATATTTTTTTTGCACTTGATTTTGCAATTTCCTGTGAAATTTCATCAATCAAAAGGTTTGGTATAACACTTGTATAAAGGCTTCCAGGTCCTAAAATAATCAAATCTGCATCTCTGATTGCAAGAATAACATCTTCTAAAGCTCTGCAATGACGCGGATCTGTAAATAGTCTTTTAATTCTGCCATGAGCTTCAGGAATATTTGACTCTCCATGAATAATGCGTCCATCTTCCATTTCAGCAACTAATTTCATATCATCAAGAGTTGAAGGTAGAACTCGACCTCTGATTGAAAGAACATTAGAAGATTCTTTTACAGCACGCACCATATCACCGGTAATTGCACATAAAGCAGTTAAAAATAAATTACCAAAACTGTGACCCTCAAGACCTTCTCCTGATTTGAAACGGTATTGAAAAAGTTTTGTAATCAAATCTTCGTCGTCAGCTAAAGCTGCAATACAGTTACGGATATCACCAGGTGGGAGAATTCCCATATCTTCACGGAGTCTTCCTGAACTGCCACCGTCGTCTCCTACTGTAACTACTGCTGTTATATTGTTTGTTATATGCTTAATACCTTTAAGCAACATTGAAAGTCCTGTACCGCCGCCAACTGCAACAATCTTTGGACCTCTGTTCAATTTACGGCGTCTGTAAAGTGCTTCAAGAATATTTTCACTGCCCTTTTCAGAATTTAATCCAAGCATTGATATATTTGTCTTTTGCCAGCCTTTAAAAAATATTCCGGCTCCAAACATAACTATTGCAAATGCCATCCATTCTGTTGAGACATTCATAGCAATTTTTCTGATAAATTGCATTGTATAAAAAACGGGCTTGATATCACAAAGGATTAAAAATCCTATTGTCATCATCAAAGCCCCTAAAAATATCATTGCAAACCATCGTTTTACCTGCAATCCCGGTACCAACCAAGCTGCATCTTTAGGCATTCTTACATTATTTTTGAAATTTTTCATCTTTGTCATCCCTATTTACTATTCAACCCATCCTGAGGGGTAAACATTTTTATAGTTTACCGGGACAGGGGTAATTATTTTTTTAGCTTCCTGAGCTATTTCCAAAATATTTGGAAGCTTATTTGAAAAATGAATTGTATCTGCATTAAAAAAAGTCTTTCCACCTTCTCTATTTTGAATTTGAGAATTATTCAGAAGCATTTTCAAACGGTTTACATAATCAAATACACTTGAATTATCTTTTACTGAAAAATCAACGGTGCCATCTACATTGTAAGTTTTTTCCAAATGAACTTCCTGAGCAATTGGAAGATTAATATACTCGCCTACTTTTTCGGTAACATCACCTGCAGCACCGTAATATACAAGCCATTTAGAACATTTTTTCACAGCTTTAGCAATAGCACAAGCAAATTGAAAATCTTCTGCTGCTTGTTTATACATTGCACCATGAGGTCTTACATGTTCTATTTCCATATTAAAACTTTTTGCAAAAGACATAATCGCTCCGACTTGATAGATTACTAGAGCTTCGATCTCATCTTCATCCAAGTCCATTGCTCGATACCCGAAACCTTGTATATCGTCAAACCCAATATGAGCACCTACTACAACATTTTTTTCTTTAGCTGCCAATAGTGCTTTTTGTATTGTAAGAGGATCTCCTGCATGAAATCCACAAGAAATATTCACTGAACTTACATAATCCAAAAGCTCGTATTCAGAATTATTTTTATAAACTCCAAAACTTTGAGCTAAATCGCAATTAAAGTCTATATTTTTTATTTGTTTTCTTTCCGGTTTTTCTAATTGTTGCTGCATAGTATTCCCTTGTAGTAACTGATTAATACCATAATTATACTCTCAAAATAATTAATTACCACAATCTTTACATAAAATTTACCTGAGACTTTTGCATTAAAAAAAGCACCGACTTTAAGTCGGTACTTTTTAGTATTTTTTTCAAAACTAACTATTTTGCTTGGTTTTTGTTAACAGTTTTAGTTAATCTTGATTTTTTTCTTGCTGCTGTGTTCTTGTTAAGAATTCCTTTTGACACTGCTTTATCACAAAGTTGATATACTTTTGATAATGCTGAATTTAATGCTTCTTTGTCAT